>JAOPYS010000319.1 GCA_025964465.1 Thermoleophilia bacterium | reverse complement strand
GACGGCCGTTACCCCACGCGAATCCGGAGACAACCATGGACGCCACCGAACCGACCGCCGACCAGCCGATGGTGCTGCTGTGCCCCGCGTGCGCCGCCGAGACCGGCCTCGACGACGAGGCGCACTCCATCCCGCCGCTGCCCGGTGACGTCTCGGCCGCGTGCGAGCACTGCGGCGCGACGCTGGTGGGCTTCGCCTACCGCGTGCCGCGCGACTCCTACACGGGCATGGCGCCGGGCGCCGGCTGACCGACCTGTTCGCAGGCGCACATGCCCAGCATCACCCGCGGGCCCGCCCCCACGACGTACCGGTACACGATCGATCCGGGGGGCTCGATGATCAACGTCGCAAACGCACAGCACGGCCTGTTGCTGTTCGAACACATCGATCGACACGCCGCGACGATGGAGCCGACGCGGCTCGCGTCACTGCTGCGCGGCGCGGGTGACGTCGTCGCCGAGGAGTGGCCCTCGATGGCGAACGCACTCGCCGAGGACGCACGCACGGTCGCCGGCGGCGGGGCGACGACGTCGGCGATCCACCACGCACGGCAGGGAGTCGGCGAGCTGCGTGCGGTGACCGAAGGGCGACAACCGATGTGGCCCGCGCCCTACGGAGCGGAAGCGGGCAGGAGCGCGCCGGCCGCGGCCGCTGCGGTCGACGCGACACCCGCCGAGTCGGCGCGAGCTCGTGGCATGCGGGAGAGCACATACCGGCGCGACGTCGACGCGATCGGAGCGCGCCTCAAGCTCGGCACGTGGGCCGATGCGAACCGACACCTCGACATCGCCGCCGGTGCCAGGCTCGGGGCGGACGAGTACGCCCAGGTCGCCTCGCGGCTCATCTCCGAGTTCGGAGCGACGACCTTCGACCAGATCACCCGCCACCTGGGCATCCAGGCCCGCACGGGTCGCACCTTCACCGAGTACGCGAAGGAGCTGCACCAGGTGCACGGCTACCTGGGCACGCCCACCTTCGACGTGGCCGCCCAACACCTGCAGCACGTTCACGACACCGGCCAGCGCCTGTCGGCGTACATCGTCCGCAATCGTCGGGTGTGACCCGTCAGACGGCCTGCGCGAGCTCCGCAGCGGCCGGGTCGAGGCCGTGCTCGGCACAGTGGATCTGGAGCAGCTGCGGGAAGACGTACTGCTGGATGAGCACGCCGCGCGAGGCGTCCCGCGCATCCATCGCGAACCAGGCGTAGCGCTGCTCGCCGGTCTCGGGGTCCCACGTGGCGAAGTCGTGGCGGTAGGCCACCTCGAGGGGCTCGGTGCGACCGCGGACGCTGAACCGGAAGGTCCGCATGCCGTATTCGATCGTGACGAACGTCAGGTCCTCGCCGGCCATCGGGATGACTGTGGTCGGGACGGCTGTCCCGTTGATGCTGACCTCGTGCATGGCGCGCCCTCTGTGGATTTTCCGAGAGCATGCCCGTTCTCGACGCGCAGCCCCGTGCGCGAAGGTGTCGGACCTGCAGCAACCTGCGCGGGTCCTGCGAACCCTCACCCGGGCGGCAGGGTCGACGGAGCGATAGGTTCGGCTCGATGAGCGAGGCACCCCTGGAGCGAGCGGTCGAACGGATGCGGGCCGACGGTATCGGCGATGCCGCCATCCGGACGTTCGAGGTGCTGTGGCGCGAGGTCCGTGCCGGCGCGACGGGCCTCATCGCCGAGGCCGACATCGAGCCCGTGACGCAGGTCGAGGCGCTCGTCGACCTGCCGTCCGATCCCGAGGCCGAGCGCGCGGCGCTCGAACATGCCGTCGTGATCCGCCTCAACGGCGGGCTCGGCACCAGCATGGGCCTGCGCGGCGCCAAGTCGCTGCTCGTCGCGCGGGAGGGGCGCTCCTTCCTCGACATCATCGCGGGTCAGGTGTTGGCACTGCGCGAGCAGCACGGGGTCGAGCTGCCGCTGCTGCTCATGGATTCGTTCTCCACCCAGGCCGACACGCTGCGCGCCCTCGAGGCCTGGCCGCAGCTGCGCGTCGACGACCTGCCGCTCGACTTCCTCCAGCACCGCGAGCCCAAGCTGCTGGCCGACACGCTCGAGCCGGTGACGTGGCCAGCCGACCCGCGCCTGGAGTGGTGCCCGCCGGGACACGGCGACCTCTACCCCGCGCTGGTGGCGTCGGGCCTGCTGCGCCAGCTGCTGGACCGCGGCGTGACGCACGCCTTCGTGGCCAACTCCGACAACCTCGGGGCCGTGCTCGAGCCGCGCGTCCTCGCGTGGATGGTGCGCGAGGACGTGCCGTTCGCGATGGAGGTGGTCGAGCGCACGGAGGCCGACCGCAAGGGCGGGCACGTGGCGCGGCGACGCGACGACGGCCGGCTCGTGCTGCGCGAGACGGCGCAGACCTCACCCGACGACGTTGCCGCGCTTCGCGACCTGACGCGCCACCGGTTCGCCAACACCAACAACCTCTGGATCGACCTGCGCGCGCTCGAGCAGGTGCTCGACGCCAATGACGGCGTGGTCGGGCTGCCGCTCATCCGCAACGCCAAGACCGTCGACCCGACCGACGCGTCCAGCCCTGCGGTGTACCAGCTGGAGACCGCGATGGGCGCCGCCGTCGGCAGCTTCGACGGGGCGCGCGCGCTGCTCGTCGACCGCACCCGGTTCGTGCCGGTGAAGGGAACGGAGGGGCTGCTCGTGCTGCGCTCCGACGCTTACCGCCTCGACGAGGCGTCGCGCCTCGTGCTCGATCCGCGCCGCGGCGGGCGCCCGACGATCGTCACCCTCGACAAGGCGCACTTCGCCATGGTCGACGACTTCGAGGCGCGATTCCCTGCCGGGACGCCCTCGCTGGCCGAGTGCGGCCGCTTCACCGTCGAGGGCGACGTGCGCTTCGGCGCCGGCGTCGTCGCGCGCGGTGACGTCACGGTACGCGCTGACGGATCGAGCCAGGCCGTCGTTCCCGACGGTACGGTGCTCAGCGACTGACGCGCCGACCACTTTCGGGCAGCGCATCGACCTTCAATATGCACCTCCGCACGGAAGTGACCGATTCGGTCACCTGCGTGCGGATGTTGCGGCACACGGAGGCTGACGGGATCGAACTTCCGCACAGAGGTGACCGATCCGGTCGCATGTGTGCGGATCTTGCGTTGCGAGCCTGATCAGGCGACGGCCGAGCGCACCGTCTCGCCGGCCTGGCGGGCGCGCTCCTCCTGGCGGTAGACGTAGGCGAGCACCTCGGCGACGGCGGCGAACATGTCAGCCGGGATGGTGTGGCCCACCTCCACCTGCGCGTACAGCTCGCGGGCCAGCGGCCGGTTCTCCACGCGCATGACGCCCGCCTCCTCCGCGATCTCGCGGATGCGCAGCGCGAGCAGGTCGACGCCCTTGGCGACCACCTGCGGGGCCCCGACCTCCGAGTCGTACTTGAGCGCGATCGAGTAGTGCGTCGGGTTGGTGATGATGACGTCGGCCATCGGCACGTCGGACAGCATCCGGCGCCGGGCCATGTCGCGCTGGCGGCGCCGCTGCGCGGCCTTCATCTCGGGCGCGAGCTCCTGCTGGCGCGCCTCCTGCTTGACCTCGGCCTTGGTCATCTTGAGGTTCTTCTCGTAGCGGTGCTTCTGGTAGAGGTAGTCGATGATCGCGATGGCGACGTACGTGCCGGCGATGCGGAAGCCGACGCCCATCGTCAGGTCGATCGCCAGCAGCCCGGCGCTCACCGGCGCGGCGTCGCCGAGCGCGAGCAGCTCCTGCTTGCGGCTCCACAGCAGTGTCCCGGCCGGCACGCTGACGGCGGTCAGCTTGATCAGGCTCTTGCCCAGCTCGAACAGCGACGAGGGGCCGAAGCGCTGCTTGAAGCCGGAGATCGGGTTGATCTTGGAGAAGCGCGGCTTGAGCACGCTGGGCGTGACGCGCGGGCGCACCTGCACCACGCTGGCCAGGACGCCAACGACCATCATCCCGACCATGATCGGGGCACTCACCGCGAGGATGACCTTGACGATGTCGGTGAACATCGCCATGACGTCCTTGGTCGACCAGTCCGTCGTGCCGGCCGTGCCCATGTCGGTGAGCCGGTTGGTCATGTCCTTGAAGAGGATCGACCACATGCGCGGGCCGTACATCGACAGGATGCCGAACGCGGCGAGCATCGCGAACGCGCTGTTGATCTCCATGCTGCGCAGGACGTTGCCCTCCTTGCGGGCCTCCTCCCGGCGCTTCGGTGTCGCTCGCTCTGTCTTGTCGTCACTTGCCACTGGCGGCGTTCACCTCCTCCGGCTGCGCATGGGTCGTGCCGGCCAGCACGCCGGCGCCCGCGACGATGTCGCTGACGCGGCTCTCGAGGAAGCCCGTGAAGGTCGGCAGCGCGATGATGACGGCGACCAGGCCGACGCCGATCTTGAGTGGGATGCCGACGAAGAACACGTTCATCTGCGGCACCACGCGCGCCACGATGCCGAGTACCACGTCGACGAGCAGCAGCGTCATCAGCACGGGCGCGGCGATCTGGAAGGCCATCGCGAACAGCTGCCCGAACGTTGAGAACAGGTTGTGGAGCATGTGCTCCAGGTCGGGGCGCACGCCCATCCCGACGGTGTCGTAGGAGCGCTTGAACCCGGCGAGCATCCACTGGTGGCCGTTCACCGCGAGGAACGCGAGCGTCGCCACGAGCGAGTAGAAGCCGCCGAGCACGCTGGCCTGGGCGTTGTTGAGCGGGTCGATGATGTTGGCCATCGAGAAGCCGATCGACGTGTCGAGCAGCGAGGCACCGACCTGCACGGCGGTGAAGACGATCGACACCGAGAAGCCGAGCGCCAGGCCGATGAGCGCCTCCGTGCCGATCGACAGCGTCAGGTCGAGGATGTCGGTGGGCACCTTCGGCGCGCCGTTCGTGACGATCGGCGTCAGCGTCGCGCCGAGCGCGAACAGCACCATCACCTTGATCCGCCCGGGGATCATGCTCGAGGAGAACACGGGCGCGATCAGGAAGAGCCCGCTCAGGCGTGCGATCACCAGCATGAAGCCGATGATCTGTGGCACGGCGAAGTCGAGCGGGATGTCCATGTCAGCGCTGCGCCACCATGGCGGGGATGTCGCGGAGCAGGTCCTCGGTGTAGCCCGTCATCACGCTCAGCATCCACGGGCCCGTCACGGCGATGACAGCGACGATGGCGATGATCTTCGGGATGAAAACGAGCGTCTGCTCCTGGATCTGCGTGACGGCCTGGAACACCGACACGACGAGGCCGACGACGAGGCCGACGATGAGCACCGGCCCGCCGAGCTGGAGCGTCACCCAGATCGCGCGACCCGCGACGTTGGTCACGTCGCCGTCGTTCATGACGGCGGTGATGGTGGATCCGAGCATGGTCAGGTGCCTCCGAAGCTCTTGACGAGGGATTCGATCGTGAGCCCCCATCCGTCCACGAGGACGAACAGGAGGATCTTGAAGGGCAACGAGATCATCACGGGAGGCAGCATGATCATGCCCATGCTCATGAGCGTGGACGCGACGACCATGTCGATGATCAGGAAGGGGATGAAGATCAGGAAGCCGATCTGGAACGCCGTCTTCAGCTCCGAGATCAGGAAGGCCGGGATGAGCACGTGCGTGGGCACGTCGGCGCGCGTCTCGGGTCGCTTCTCGTCGGCGAGCCGCACGAACAGGGCGAGGTCCTTCTCGTCGACCTGCCGGAACATGAACTCGCGGATCGGCTTCTGCGCGTTGTCGAGCGCGACGGTCTGCGTGATCTTCTTCGCCTGGTAGGGCTGCACCGCCGTCTTGTTGATCTCGCTGAACGTCGGGAACATCACGAACAGGGTCAGGAAGAGCGACAGGCCGATGAGCACCTGGTTCGGCGGCATGTTGGGCGTGCCGAGCGCGTTGCGCACGAAGCCCATCACGATGAGGATGCGGGTGAACCCGGTCATCAGCAGCAGGATCGACGGCGCCAGGCTCAGCACCGTGAGCACGACGAGCACCTGCACGGCGGTGGACGACCCGCCGTCCTTGCCGGTGTCGATCGAGATGCCGACGCCGTTGCCGCTCGCTGTTCCCGCACCCTGACCGGCGCCCCGGCCCGCGCCCTGGCCGGCCCCGGAGCCCGCGTCGTCCGCCGTGGCGGCGGCCGCGGTGCGCGTGGTGACCGCCGAGGCGGATGCGACCGCGACGCTCGTCAGCACGACGGCTGCGAGCAGCAGTGCGAGCACGAGGCGGGCGGCGCGGCTATGTCGGAGGGTGTGGGCCATGGATGTCGTGTTGGCCATCCATGGCGGCCGGTGCGGTGCGCGTGACGCGGCGTCCTGCCGGGTCGGTGGTGCTGCGCGGTGTGCGGTGCGTGGTGCGGAAGCTGTGGTGCTACCTCGCCGTGCTCAGGCGCAGGTTGTCGAGGAAGCGTCCGAGGAAGGGCTTGTTCGCGGCGCCGGCGCCGCCCATGCCGGCGGGCACGCCGGGCTGGTTGCCGTACATCGCGCCGGTCAGCGCGGCCTGGAACTCGCCCTTGCCGGCGTTGCCGGCATCGGCACCGAGCGCGGCGGCGTCGAAGTCGCCGATGCGCGTGATCGAGTTCTCGGTGGCGCCGACGAGCACGAGCTCGCCGCCGACGCGGACCAGGTGCAGCGCTCGGCCCTGGGCGAGCGACGTGGTGGCGACGACGTCGATGATGCCGGCGCGGCCGGCCACGCCCTCCATGCGGCTGGCGCCCCACTTCTTGAGCAGCCAGTGCACGCCGAAGATGGCGCCGAGCACGACGATGAGCCCGAGCAGCGCGCGCA
>JAOPYS010000260.1 GCA_025964465.1 Thermoleophilia bacterium | reverse complement strand
TGTACGTGCCCTCGCTGTACGGCAGCCTGCTCTACCGGTCGATGGCGTTCCAGGGCGCCTTCGCGATCCACGGGTACCCGAGCGTCCCGACCACCGCGGCCAGCCACGGCTGCGTGCGCGTGCCGATGTGGATCGCCGACACGCTCTACCGCCGCACCCCCGTGGGCACTCCGGTGCTCGTGTACGAAGGCCCCGGCGCGACCGGCGCCTCGCTCGGCCAGCGTGCCGGCACCGCGGTGGACCTGCCCGAGCTGAGCGGCGTGGACGTCGCGCCCTACATCACCGAAGGCTCGCTCTGACCCTTCCTCGGAGCTGGGGCCGCGGGGTCAGCGGTCGAGCGTGAGGTCGGTGTAGATCGCGAGGGCCCGCGTGAGGCCGGTGTCGAGGTGCCCCTCGTCGAGCAGCAATGCGTCGACGCCGGCGCGGTGCAGCTTGGCCACCTCGTCGGCGGCGGCGATCGATTCACTCATGACCGGCCACCCCGCGGGGACGTCCGCGAGGAGCTCGAACGTGCGCTCCACGTCGACATGACCGTCGTCGTCGCGGTTGTCGATGTTGAGCACGTCGACGTCGGTCTCGAGCGCGAACGCGAGCTCCTCCTCCGTGCAGACCGACAACACGACCTCCATGCCGACGCCGTGCGCGGCGCGGATGATCGCTGCCAGCGTGCCGGTCGCCTCGTCGGCGCCGACCTCGTCGACGTCGCCGCGGCCCAGGTGGACGAGCGCCGGCACGAGCAGGGCGTCCGCGCCGCCGGCGCGCAGGGCGTAGACCTGGCGCACGTCGACCACGAAGTCACGGGCGATGATCGGCAGCGTGCAGCCCGACCGGGCCTGGCGCAGGTCCTCGACGGAGCCGTTGCTGAGCCGCGGTTCGGTGACGACGCTCACGGCGCTCGCCCCGCCGGCCTCGCACTCGGCGGCGACCGCGGCCACGTCCATCTCGGGGTTGATCGTGCCGCGCGTCGGGGTGGCGCGCTTGGGCTCGACGATGAGCGCCAGCTCGTCGGCGCTCAGCACCTCGGCCAACGATCGCGGCGGGGGCGCGTCGGCCGCGGCGGCGCGCAGCTCCTCGAGCGACGGCCCCTCGGGGTCGGCCCACTCGCGTCGTGCGTGGTCGATGGCGTCGGAGACCTGGCTCATCCGGTGGTTCCACTCCCGGGTCGCGTGGATCGGGCGAGGCGTTCGGCCTCGACGATGGACACGGCGCTGCCGCTGCCGACCCGCACGGCGCCGGCATTGAGCAGCGCTGCTGCGTCGTCGTGCGTGGCCACGCCGCCGACGGCGACGATGGCGATGTCGGCGGGCAGGTGCTCGCGAAGGGTTCGGACGTGCTGTTCGGTCACTGCGCGCGGCTGGTGCCCGGATCCGGTCTGCAGGAATCCTGCCGGCGTCTCGTGGAGGCGGCGCAGCACGGGCTCGAGCAGCGCCAGGTCGAGCATCGTGGTCTCGAGCACGACGGTCAGCTCGGACCGCCCGCGCGCGGCGTTGAGGGCGGACCACCATGCGTGCTCGAGGACGCGGTCGAGCTCGGCGCGCGCGGCAGCGGGGTCGCCCCCCTCCCCCAGCGCGGAGTGGTCGAGCATGACGGCCAGCTCGTCGGCGCCGTCGCGCAGCGCGCGGTCGCAGGCGGCGAGCTTGACCGTCGGCGCCTCCTGTCCGTAGGGGAAGCCGATCGCAGCGCGCACGCGCGTGTCAGACCCCTCGAGCTCCGCTGCGGCGATGCCCACGTGCGCGGGCCAGACGCAGACGGCCGCCAGGTGCGACGAGGCGGCGCGCAGGCAGCCGGCGCGGACCTCGTCGCGGGTGACGAGTGGCTGCAGCAGGTGCAGCTCGAGGCTCTTGGCCAGGGAAATCCCGCTCACCGCGCGAGCCACCCCACCAGCACGACGAGCGCGATCAGCCCGAACCCGATCGCGAGCATCGGCAGGAGCAGGACCTTGCCCGAACCGCCCGCGACCGAGCCCGGCGGCACCTCGCCGTAGGTGGCGCGCTCCTTGCGGGAGTTGGCGCGCATCTGCGCCGAGATCTGGCCCTTGGGCCCGACGTCGCCGCTCAGCACGCCGGGCACCACGGTGCGGCTGCCGTCGGTGGTGCCGAACGTCGCGTCCTGCGCGCTCCGCGCCATCGCGTCGAGGTCGCCGGCACGCGCCTCGGCGTCCCGGCGCTCGTGGGGGGCGGCGGGTTCGTCCGGCTCGTCGTCGGCCAGGGGTGGATGCGATTGCTCCATCCGTCGAACCCTACAGCCCGGCCCGCGCGAGCCACGTCTCGTCGTCGCGCCAGCGTCGGCGGACCTTGACCCGCAGCTCGAGGTGGATGGACCGACCCAGCTGCGTCTCGATCATCGCCCGCGCGGCGATACCGACGTCGCGGATGCCGGCCCCCTTCGAGCCGACGACGATGCCGACCTGGCTCTCGCGTTCCACCCAGATCGTGCAGTGCACCGAGTCGGGGCCGCCGTCGGTGCCGTCGAGCATGTCGTCGACCGTGACGGCGGTCGCGTGGGGCAACTCCTCGCGCAGGTGGGAGAGGGTCGCCTCGCGCACGTACTCGGCGATGCGCTCCTCGTCGCGCATGTCGACGACGTCGTCGTCACCGAACCACGCGGGTCCCTCGGGGAGGCGCTGCACGAGCTCGTCGAGCAGCGCGTCGACGCCGTCGCCGGTGATCGAGGAGATCGGCACGAGCGCCTCGTAGGGGCGGTCGCCCAGCAGCTCGGTGATGGCCACGATGCGCTGCATGATCTGCTCGGGTCGGAGGCGGTCGACCTTGTTGAGCGCGATCACGACGGGTCGCCGCGCGGCGAGCACCATGTCGGCGACGCGTCGCTCGCCCGCGCCCGGCTCATCCATCCCGTCGATCACCCAGAGCACCAGGTCGACGTCGCTGAACGAGCCCTCGACCGCGCGCTGCATGCGCTGCGTCATGCGGTCCTTGGGCTTCTGGCTGCCCGGCAGGTCGACGAGGATCAGCTGCGCGTCACCGCGGCGCAGCACCGCGCGCACGATGCGGCGCGTGGTCTGGGCGATGGGTGACACGATCGCGACGTGGTGGCCCACGACGTGGTTGACGAGCGTGGACTTGCCGGCGTTGGGCCGGCCGGCGACGGCGACGAACCCGCTGCGACTGACGTCCGAGCCCGAGGCCTCGCCGCCGAAGAATGCGTCGATCGGATCGGTCACGCGTCGAGGGCCCCGGGCACGAAGGCGGCCGGGAGCAGGTCGGCGACGCCGCCCTCGACGTACTCGCCGCCGGAGACGAACGCCACCCGGGCACCGGGCACGAGTTCGACCAGGACCTGGCGACAGATGCCGCACGGCTGGCCCTCGGGACCGTCGACGTGCACGGCGACGAGGTCGACCTGCGACGGGTCGAGCCCCTCGGCGATCGCGCGGACGAGGACCGTGCGCTCGGCGCAGATCGTCGCGCCGTAGGAGGCGTTCTCGACGTTGCACCCGGTGAGCGTCGTGCCGTCGGCGAAGCGCAGCGCCGCGCCCACGGCGAACCGCGAGTACGGCACGTACGCGCGCTCGGAGGCCGCCTGCGCGAGGCGGCGCAGCTCGACGGCGTCCGTGCTGGCAGGCGTGAAGGGTGACGTCATGACGACGATCCTACCGGTGTCGAGCCGCCGAGCCCCCGCGATGCACGCGCGATCACGGCGACGAGGTGGCGACCTGGATCACCGGATGCCGGGCGGGCGCGTGCGCCGGGACCGACGAGGCGACCTGCACCGCCTCGTGGTGCGCGGGCGCGCGGCTCGGCGGATGCCAGGTCGAGCCGCCGCCGGAGCTCCCCGTGGGAGCTGCCGTCGCGACGGCCCGGGCGGCCC
>JAOPYS010000230.1 GCA_025964465.1 Thermoleophilia bacterium | reverse complement strand
CTCGAGGTGAACTTCTTCGGCACGTGGAACGTCACGTCCGCCGCGCTGCCGCACCTGCTCGCCGCGCGCGGCCACGTGGTGAACGTCGCGTCGATGCTGGCGTACGTGCCACTGCCGCGGCTGGCGGCCTACAGCGCCAGCAAGCGCGGCGTGTGCGCCTTGTCCGACACGCTGCGCGCAGAGCATGCCGACGACGGGCTGACGGTGAGCACGGTGTACCCGGGCTACGTCGCGACCGGGATCCACGAGGAGCCGACGCGGCGCACGGGCCTGTCGCTGCACGGTCGCGTGGCGGAGGAGACCGTGGAGCAGGTGGTGCGCGCGATGGTGCGCGCGATCGACCGACAGCCGCGCGACATCGCCACCAGCCGCCTCGGCACGACGCTCATGCGCGTCGCCCGACGCGCGCCGCGCCTGCTGGACCGCCTCGTGCTGCGCCAGTGGCGCGGGCAGGACATGGGCACGCCCGCGGCATGACGGACGTGCGCACCGTCATCGTGGGCGCCGGGTTCGCCGGCATCGCGATGGGCGAGCGCCTGCGGCGGGGCGGGGACGAGGACTTCACCATCCTCGAGCGAGCCCCGCGCGTCGGGGGCGTGTGGCGCGACAACACCTACCCGGGCTGCGCGTGCGACGTGCCGTCGGACCTGTACTCGCTCTCGCGCGCACCGAACCCGGACTGGTCGCGCAGCTACTCGCCGCAGGCGGAGATCTTCGCCTACCTGGAGGCGGCGGTCGACCGGCTCGGCCTGCGGGCGCACCTGCGGCTGGAGACCGAACTGCTCGAGGCCACGTGGGACGGCGCCGCCGCGCGGTGGCGGATCCGCACGTCGACGGGCGAGCTGACGGCGCAGTTCCTCGTGTCGGCGACCGGCCCGCTCACCGAGCCGGTCGTGCCGCAGCTGCCGGGCGCCGAGGACTTCGACGGGCCCGCCTTCCACTCGGCGCGCTGGGACGCGAACTTCGACGCGCGAGGGAGGCGGGTCGCGGTGGTCGGCACCGGCGCCTCGGCGATCCAGGTGGTGCCGGTGCTGCAGCGCGAGGCAGCGCACGTCGTCGTCGTGCAGCGCACGCCGCCCTGGGTGCTGCCGCACCCGGGGCACGAGGTCTCGGAGCGGAGGCGGCGGCTGAACCGGAGGTGGCCGCTGGTGCAGCGCATCGCCCGGGCGCGGGCGTACTGGAGCCGCGAGCTGCTCGTCCCGGGCTTCACCCGCGGCGGGGCGAGCATGCGCCTGGTCGAGCGGATGGCGCGGCGCCACCTCGCGCAAGGGGTGCGCGACCCGGAGCTGCGCCGCGCACTGACGCCGAGCTATCGCATCGGGTGCAAGCGCATCCTCCTCTCCAACGAGTGGTATCCGGCGCTGCAGGCACCCAACGTGCGGGTGGTGACGAGCGCGCTGTCGGAGCTTCGGCCCGGAGCGATCGTCACCGGCGATGGCGCCGTGCACGAGGTGGATGCGGTCGTCTACGCCACCGGGTTCGACGTCGCCGAGATGCCCTTGGCGTCACGCGTGCGCGGCGCCGCCGGCGAGACCCTCGCGCAGGCATGGGCGGGGCGGCCGCGCGCGTACCTGGGCACGACGGTCGCGGGCTTCCCCAACCTGTTCCTGCTGGTGGGCCCCAACACCGGGCTCGGGCACAACTCCATGGTCTTCATGATCGAGGCGCAGGCGCGCTACGTCGCCGACGCGATGCGCCAGGTGGACCGCGCAAGCGCCGACGCGATCGCCCTGCGACCCGAGCGCGAGACGGCGTGGAACGAGGCGCTGCAGGCACGCCTGGCGCGCACGGTGTGGAACAGCGGCGGGTGCTCGAGCTGGTACCTGGACGCGCACGGCGACAACCGCGCGCTGTGGCCGACGTTCACGTGGCGGTTCTGGCTGCGCACGCGGCGGGTGCGGCTCGCCGACTACCGCCTCGAATCGGTCGAGGGACGGATCAAGCCTGCAGGTGGGCGACCGATGGTGGCCTCGTGAGCTTCCGACCCTCCTCCTGCTCCCTGCGGATCGCCGCGTGCCTCGGCGCGCTCGCGCTGCTGTGCGCGATGGCCGGCAGCGCAGCAGCTGCGTCGCTGTCGCGCCCGTCGGCGGCATGGGCCGAGCGCGTCACGGTTGGTGGCGCCGTGCTGGCCTGGTCACCCGTGCCGGGCGCGACGAGGTACGAGCTGCGACGCGGCACCGAGGTGGTCGCATCCGTCGCGAGCACGGGCGTCATCCTGCGCGGCCTGGCCCCCTCCTCCTACTACCAGTACACCGTCGTGGCGACGGACGGCGCCCGGCGCTCGGTGGCGAGCGACCCGATCCCGGTGACGACGCTCGCCCCCACCGCGTGCACGAGGTACGTGTCATCCACCGGATCCGACGACGGCGACGGCTCGGCGGACGCCCCGTGGCGCACCGTGCGCCGGCTCGTGGATGCGTGGGAACCGGGCACGGTGGGCTGCCTCGACGGCGGATTCGTGGAGGACGTGACGATCCGCCAGGGCGGCACGGCCGACGCACCCGTGGTGCTGCGCGCACGACCGGGCGTGAATGCCGCGATCCGCGGGCGGCTGTGGATCTCCAGCGGTGCCGACCACGTGGTGGTGGCGGGCCTGCGCCTCGACGGTCGCGCCAACACGGGCGCGGCGCGCGCGACGCTGCCGAGCCCCACGGTCAACGGCGACGCGGCGATGCTGATCGGCAACGACATCTCCAACGCCCGGACGCACGTGTGCGTCGTGCTTGGCTCGATCCGCGGGTACGGCACGACGTCGGACACGGTGCTGGCCTACAACCGCATCCACGACTGTGGGCGCCGGTCGGGCACCGCGGGTCGCATCACGAACAACAACCACCACGGTGTCTACGTGGAGAGCAGCGAGCGACTGCGCATCGTCGACAACGTCATCTACGACAACGCGGACCGCGGCATCCAGCTGTACCCCAACGCGCAGCGGTCGCTGATCCAGGGCAACCTGATCGAGCGCAACGGCGAGGGCGTCATCTTCTCGGGGGCGGAGGGGTACTCGAGCGGCGGCAACGTGGTGCTCGCCAACGTCATCGCCAACAGCCGGATACGCAGCAACATCGAGCACTACTGGGAGCGACCGTCCCGCCCCGGTCGCGGCAACGTGGCCGCGCGCAATTGCCTGGGCGGCGCGCACGACGGCAACATGTCACTGCCGGCGTTGGGATGGGTGCCGCGCGGCAACACGACGGGCGTGCTCGTGTACCGCAACCGGCCGGGCCGCGATTTCACGCCGCTCGCCGGGTCCGGGTGTCGCGCGCTGCTGCGCACGGGCGCGCTGCCGCTCGTGCCCCGCTGACGTCAGTCGCGCAGGGTGACGGTGACCGCGAGGCCGCCGGAGCCGTCGGCGGCGGGCGAGAGGGAGACAGAGCCGCCGTGCGCGGCGGCGATGGCCTCGACGATGCTGAGGCCGAGGCCGGCGCCGCCGGTCTCCGTGCCGCGGGCGGCGTCGGCGCGCCAGAAGCGTTCGAGGGCGCGGTCGTGGTCGCCGTCGGGCAGGCCGCGCCCTGTGTCAGCGACGCAGACCTCGACGACGCGCCGTCCCTCCTCAGGCTCGAGCGTCCGGACGTGGACCGTGGCGGAGGCGGCGTCGCCGGCATGGGTGCGGACGTTGGCGAGGAGGTTGTCGAGCAGCTGGCGCACGCGGACGGGGTCGGCGTCGAGCGTCGCGGCGCCGTCCGCGTCGAGGGTCACGACTCGGCCGGGCTCGACCACGCGGGCGGCGTCGACCGCGTGCCGGGCGACCTTCGCCACGTCGACGGGCGCTCGCTCGAGCACGAGGTCCTCGTCCAGGCGCGCCAGCAGCAGCAGCTGCCCGACGAGGCCGCCGAGGTGCTGCGTCTCGCGCTCGAGCGTGGCGAGCGTCTCCGCCAGCTCGTCGGCTGACATGTCAGCGCCGCGGGCGCGCGCCAGTTCGGCATAGCCGAGGATTGACGTGAGGGGTGTGCGCAGCTCGTGGGAGGCGTCCGCGACGAAGCGGCGCAGCTGCGCCTCCGTGCGCCGGCGGGCGGCGAGCTCGGCGTCGATGCGGTCGAGCATCTCGTTGATCGCCCCCGACAGCCGGCCGACCTCGGTCCCGGGCGCGCCCGGCGGCACGCGCGCGCCCAGTTCGTCGGCACGCCCGTCGCCGTCGGCGACGACGTCGGCCGCAGCGGCAGCGATGCGGTCGAGCGGGCGCAGGCCGGCACGCACGATGACCCACGACAGCAGCAGCACGGCGAGCGCGGCGATGCTGCCGACCACCAGTTCGATGCGCAGCAGCCGGCTGAGCGTGGCCTCCACGTCGTCGGTGGGCACCGCCACCACGACGACGTCACCCGCGCCGTTACCCGCCTTGGCCGCGACGCGGAAGCGGTGCTCGCCGTCGCTGGACGCGCCGTCGCGCACGTGGCCGACCAGGCGGTCGAGGTCGCGCGCGGTGCGGGCCGCGTCGGGGCGATCGTCGGCGCCCGCGCGTGCCATGTAACCCGACCGCGACACCTGGTCGAGCACGCGCGCGCCGTCCACGTAGAGCCCGACCCACGTGCCCACCGGCACGTCGCGCCGCGGCCCCGGCGGCGGGGTGCCGTTCCTCGGCGCCGGGCGCGGGCCCGGGCGAGGCGGCGCGG
>JAOPYS010000215.1 GCA_025964465.1 Thermoleophilia bacterium | reverse complement strand
GCGTGAAGACCAAGGTCGGCGAGGTCGACCTCATCGCACGACGCGGCGACACGATCGTCTTCGCAGAGGTCAAGACCGCGAAGCCGGGACGGTTCGCGGTCGAGGAGAGCATCGACGGCCGCCAGCGGCACCGGATCCGCAGGGCGGCGGTCGCCTGGATGGCGTGCAACCCGCGACTCCAGCGCGGGGTTCGTCGCTTCCGCTTCGACGTGTTCCTTGTGCGTCGCGACGAAGCCGGTGGGATCGTGCGCATCGACCACGTGCGCGATGCGTTCTGAGCATCGGACGCCTGCCCCGGAGTATGCCTGGGGCGCGAGACCGGCGTGCTCACCGGCCGGCACCCGCGGTGAGTGGTCGGGCCCGAGAGCGGCGGCGGTGGCACGCCAACGTCGCCGCTCCCGGCCCGCCTGCCCGCTCACGGCGGGTGAGTGGCAGGGGCGAAGTTCATCGTAGCGGACAGCGTGGGACCGATTGCGCCGGACGTGTCAGTCGCTCGCGGCGGCCCTGAGGTGATCGCATTGGCTACGGCCGGGTAGGTACCGCGCGTGGATGCACCCCGCACGACCATCTGGCGTTGGAGCGACGCGATCGCGTTGCTGATCTTCTGCGGACTGTGGGGGCCGGGGCTCGACCAGCTCCACACGCAGTCCGGGACCCTCACCTACAAGACGCACGAGGTCTGGGACCAGGCGTGGTGGGTGGCGCCGCAGTTTGCGGTGCTCTACTGGTTCGTGATCTGGACCGCGTCGGTGCAGGTCGTGCGCCACTGGCGCCCCCGGCCGGACGCGCCCGACGACATCGAGCAGTGGGCGCGACCATGGTCGCTGCTGAACCGCATCCTCGTGGACGGGTTCTGGCTGGTGCTCTCGTACTGCATCTCCTGCATCCCGGCCACCGACTGGGGCCTCGAGCAGGACTGGACCACGACCGGCGCGCTGGTGGCGCTGCTCGCGATCGGCGTGGTGCGCATGGCGCTTCGGCGAAGCCGCGCGGTGCTGCTGTTCGCGATCCCGCTCGTGGTGCTGGGCCCGCTGTACGAGCACATCCTGAGCGGCACCGGGCTCTACGCCTACGACCACCAGGAGATCGGCAACGTCCCGATCTGGCTGCCCGCGCTGTACCTCGCGGGGGCCCCGATGGCGGTTTCTGTCGCGGCCTTCATGGACGCGCGCGGCTGGCGCAGCCGAGGCCGCGCTACGGGTCAGGCCGAGCTGGCTGCCGCACCCTGAGCCGCGCCGAGGGTACGCAGGTGGAACGTGGTGCGCGAGCCGGGCGCCGGCAGCGCGCAGACGGCGGCACCCTCGTAGCTCTGCGCCTCGTAGCTCATGCGGTGGTGGTGGCAGGTGCCGTGCAGCGCGATGCGCTCGGCGTGCAGCTCGGTGGCGTAGCCGTGGTGCTCGGTGAACGCCCAGCGCAGGTCGGTCTCCTCGTCCAGGCGCGCCATCAGGCGGTCGCGGGTGACCTTGGCGACGATCGCGCCGGCGGCGATGGCAGCGGACTTCTGGTCACCCTTGATCACCCGCTTGCACTCGAAGCGCGTGCCGCACCCCAGCAGTTCCAGCGGCGCGAGCTGGAAGCCGTCGACCAGCACGTGGTCGATCGGCGACTCCAGCGCGACGAGGGCGCGGCGCATGGCCGCGATGTTGGACTTGTGCAGCCCGCGCCGGTCGATCGTCACCGAGGGCACGAGCGCGACGGAGATGTCGCGGGCGCGGGCCAGCACCACGCGGTAGAGCTTGTCGCGGAGCTCGGGCGAGAGCTTCTTGGAATCGTCGAGCTGCCCGAGCGCCGCGGCCTCGGGCCCCGTGAGGCGCTCCAGGTCGAGCACGACGGCTGCTGCGACGAGCGGCCCGGCGAGCGACCCGCGGCCGGCCTCGTCGACGCCTGCAACGTAGCGGCCGAGCTTGCGGTCGTGGTTGAGCAGGCGTCGCCCCGGGCGGGGCTTGGGCCTGGACCTGAGGGCGGGCGGGGTCATTGGAAGTCCACGGTACCGAACCTGCCGGTCGGCCAGATGCGGATCGCCTCGGTACCGACCACGTCGGCCAGCGAAATGGGCCCATAGACCCGGCTGTCGATCGAATGGTCCCGGTTGTCGCCCAGCACGTACACCTCGCGGCTCCCGACCTCGGTGCGGTCGATGTCGACACTGTCGGCAGCGGGCGAGCCGGATTCGCGCTCGGAATCTGACAACCACTTCTCGTCGAGGATCGTGGAGTTGTCGATCGCGACGAGGCCGTTGCGCGCCTGGATGGTCTCCCCCGGCAGCGCGATCACGCGCTTGACCACGAGCGGGTGGCCACGCTCGGGCGAGCGGAACACCACCACGTCGCCGCGGTCGAGGCGCTTGGCCAGCTGCGCTGGCGAATCGAAGCGGCGCCGCACGAGGATGCGGTCGCCGATGCGCAGCGCGGGTTCCATCGACGCGCTGGGCACGTGCAGCGGCACGGCCACCCAGCGCTCGAGCGAGAACACGATGACGTTGGCGACCGAAACGACCACGAGCACCCCAAGGAGTGCTCGACTGGTCAGGATCCTGCGGAGGGAGCGCACGTCGGCGCCCCGTCGGCCTAGTTCTGCTTCTCGCGGATGCGGGCCTTCTTGCCCAGCTTGTCGCGCAGGTAGTAGAGCTTGGCGCGGCGCACGTCGCCGATCATCTTCACTTCGATCTTGTCGATCTTCGGCGTGTGCATCGGGAAGGTTCGCTCCACGCCGACGCCGAACGACTGCTTGCGCACCGTGAACGTCTCGTGGATGCCGGCACCCTGGATCTTGATGACCGTGCCCTCGAACACCTGGATGCGCTCGCGGGTGCCCTCGATGACGCGGAAGTGCACGCGCACCGTGTCGCCGGCCTTGAAGTGCGGGACCTCGCGCATCTGCTCGCGCTCGATCTCGTGGATGAGGTTCATCGACATGACGGGAAGCTCCAGGTTGCTTGGTCGCGCGCGAGTGGACACCGCCAACTGAGGCGGGAGGCACGCGACCGCGAATGGTATCAGGAATCCGCGGGCCTCGGCGCAACACGCCACGAGCATCGTTCGATGACCGGGTGGAGTCCGTCGATCGGGGCGATGGACGCGAGGCGGGGGTCGAGACATGTTCGCAGGCGAGCTCAGGACGCTGTCGGCAGGATTGGTGCGCCACGAGGCTGGACGCCTCGAGACGGCGACGATCGACACGCTCGGCCGGCCGACCCTCATGGAGGGCTCGCGCCCCGACTATGGCGAGGTCTTCGGTGGCATGCCGACGACCTACTCGCTCTCCGGCAAGGAAGGTGCCGTCGAGGACTTCTTCACGAAGCTCGACGGGGCCGGCGTCATGGACCACCCCTACGAGAACGGCAACCTGATGGGGCCGCCGTTCACCGACGTCGCCGAGGGCCAGTCAGCGCTCGTGGCGAACCGCAGTGACGGCTCGTCCTACCACCTCGTGTTCGATTCGGCGAAGCCACCGAACTCGGTCGCGGACGCGCTCGCCGCATTGCGATCGATCACCGACGAGGCGCACCTGCACGGACCGGACGCCACCGGCGGCGCGGCCGGCGGGTTCGCCTGACGACACGTCAGTCGTCGCTGGTCAGGTCGGGCTCGTCGCGGGCCATCTCCACGGCCTGTGCGCGGGCGACGCCGCGCTTCTCGACGACCCACCAGCTCTCGTGCCGCTCGATGACGTCCTCGACCTCGAGGTCCTCGTGGCCCGGCACGACGATGAAGCGGGTTGGGTGGTCGTGGACCTCGACGTACTCGGAGAGCATCAGCTCGAGGATGTCGGCGCACGACTGGTCGCTGCACTCGCACACGAAGTCGATCAGCTGGCGGGGGTGGTCGCCGACCTCCTCGACGAGCAGGCCGTTGATGCGGCGGAACTGCACCTCGTTCATGCCCTTGCGGCGCTGGCGAAGCTCGCGGCGCAGCGTCTCGCCGTCGAGGGCACCGTCGCCGACGCGCGGATCGAGCCCTGCCTCCTCCGGCCGGGTCGCGATCGGAAAGAGTGCCACGCGCTGCAGCTCTGCCGCCTGGGTGGCCATCGCCGCGAGCAGCGACGTGCGCGTCGCGGGGTCCATGTCCTCCATGGCCTGCATGGTGGAGATGCCCGCTATGAGCGTGGTGAGCGGGTTGGCCAGGCGGTGGCGCAGCAACTGGCTGTAGTCGTGCAGCGCACGCTGGTACTCGGCCTTGGCTGCTTCGAAGTCGTCGGTCACACCGTGGATCCTAGGTGGTCTCGGGATCGGGCTGCGCCGCGGTGCGACGCTGCGACTGCTCGCGGCGCCACGCGGCGATCGCGGCGTGGTTGCCGGAGCTGAGGATCTCGGGCACCGTCCAGCCACGGAATTCGGCGGGGCGCGTGTAGTGCGGGTACTCCGAGCCACCGTCGAGGGCGTCGGAGAACGTCTCGTCCACGAGGCTCTCGTGGTTGCCGAGCGCGCCCGGCAGCTTGCGGGCGACGGTGTCGATGATGGTCATCGCGGCGGTCTCGCCGCCCGACAGCACGTAGGGGCCGATCGAGACCTCCTCCGTGGCGACGTGCTCGTGGACGCGGTGGTCGAAGCCCTCGTAGCGTCCACACAGGATCGTCGTGGGCTGCTGTTCCTCCGCCCAGCGGTTGGCCATTGCGTCGTCGAACTGCGGCCCGGCGGGCGTGAGCAGCACCACGCGCCGGCGCTCGCGCAGCTGCTCGACGGAGGTGCCGTAGTGGCCCTCGAGCGCGGCGGCGACCACGTCGACGCGCAGCACCATGCCGGCGCCGCCGCCGTACGGCGTGTCGTCGACCTGGCGGTGCTTGAGCGGCGAGTGCTCGCGAAGGTCCAGCGCGCGCACGTCGAGCAGCCCGTCCTCGGTCGCGTTGCGGATCGGTCGCACCTCCTCCAGCCAACTGAGCCAGTGCGGGAAGAGCGTGAACACGTCGATCGACCAGGGGATGCTCACGCGTCGGGCGCCTCGTCGGGCTCGCCGACGCCGAGGAACGCGCAGTCGATGTCGATGCGGCGCGCGTCCACGTCGACCGCGGGGACGGCATCGTCGATGAGCGGCACGAGCAGGTCGGAGCCGCCGGCGTCGAGGCGCACGGTGAGCACGACGTTGGCGGGCAGCGACTCTGCGCGCGTCACCACGCCGATGCGATCGCCGGTGGCCGAGTCGTGCGCCGCGCAGCCCTGCAGGTCGGCGAGGAAGTACTCGTCCTCGTCGGGCTCGGGCAGCAGTTCGCGGGGGACGCAGACCAGGGCGCCGCGGTAGGCCTCGGCCTCCTCGCGACGCTCGACGCCGTCGATCGCCACGATCGCGGCGCTGTGGTGCCCGCGCACGCTGGCGAGGGTCACCTCGTACTCGTCACCGCGCTCGACCATGCGCAGGGTGACCGGGAGGGCCTCGTCAGCGGCGGCGCGCAGGAACTCGACCATGTCGGGCTCGGCGCGGAGCTTCAGCTCGCCGCGCACGCCGTGCAGCTTGGTGAGCGTCCCGACGGAGAGCACCGTCGGTCGCGCATCCGCGTCGCTCACGCGTCCGCGGGTGCCTCGGCCGGAGCCGCGGCGGTCTCGCCGTCGCCCTGGGCGACTTCTTCCTCGTCGTCGTCCTCGACCAGCTCGACCGAGGCGGTCGTGCCGTCGCGGCCGGCGGCTGCGCGGACGACCACGCGCAGGGAGCGGATCAGGCGACCGTTCTTGCCGATCACGCGACCACGGTCGGGGCGGTCGACCTCGATGTCGACGAAGAGCTCGTCGCCCTCCACCTGCTCGGTCACGTTGACCGAGTCGGAGTTCTCGACAAGCTGTTCGACCACGTACTGGACGTAGTCACCGATCTGACCGCTTCGTTCCGACATGCCTACAGCCTCTCGGTCGGGTCGGACGCCGTCAGGCGCCGACGCCGGCGACCTTGAGCAGCTTGGCGACGCGCTCGCTCGGCTGCGCACCGACGCCGAGCCAGTACTGGGCCCGCTCGGCCTTCACGTCGAGCGTCGACGGGTCGGTCTGCGGGTTGTACGTCCCGATCGTCTCGATCGAGCG
>JAOPYS010000209.1 GCA_025964465.1 Thermoleophilia bacterium | reverse complement strand
TCCTTGGTCATCGACAGGACGATCGCCTCGATGCGGGCGATCTGGCGCTCGTCCACGTCGATGTTGCGGATCTCCTTCGGGATGCCCGGGAGCATCGACAGGATGCCCTTGAACGACCCCATCCGGCGCATCATCTTCATCTGCTTGAGGAAGTCGTCGAAGGTGAACTGCCCCTTCTTGAGGCGCGCCTCCATCTCGGCGGCCTCGTCCTCCTCGAACGCCGCCTCCGCCTTCTCGATGAGCGACAGCACGTCGCCCATGCCGAGGATGCGGCTCGCCATGCGGTCGGGGTGGAAGTACTCGAGCGCGTCGAGCTGCTCGCCGAGCGCGATGAACTTGATCGGCTTGCCGGTGACGCTCTTGACGGAGAGGGCCGCGCCGCCGCGTGCGTCGCCGTCGAGCTTGGTGAGGATGACGCCGTCGAAGGCGACCGTCTCGTCGAAGCGCGTGGCGACGGAGACGGCCTCCTGGCCGGTCATCGCGTCGAGCACGAGCAGGATGTTGTGCGGCTTGATCGCCCGCTTGATCGCGACGAGCTCGGCCATGAGCTTCTCGTCGATGTCGAGGCGGCCGGCCGTGTCGACGATGATCACGTCGGCGCCGCCCGCGGTCGCCTCCTTCACGCCCCACTCGGCGATCTTCACCGGGTCGACGTCCGTGCCCTGCGAGTAGACCGGCACGCCGACCTGCGCGCCCACGGTCTTGAGCTGCTCGATCGCGGCGGGGCGGTACACGTCGCACGCGACGAGCGCCGGCGTCTTGCCGTCCTGCTCGCGCAGCAGCTTGGCCAGCTTGGCGGTGGTGGTCGTCTTGCCCGAGCCCTGCAGGCCGGCCATGAGGATGATCGTCGGCCCGCGCTGGGAGAACGTCAGCCGCGACGAGCCCGTGCCCATGAGGGCGACGAGTTCCTCGTTGACGACCTTGACGATCTGCTGGGGGGCGTCGAGGGCCTTGTGCACCTCAGCGCCGGCGAGCCGCTCCTTGACCGTGGCGACGAACGTGCGCACGACCTTGAAGTTGACGTCGGCCTCGAGCAGCGCGAGGCGGATCTCGCGCATCGCGGCGTCGATGTCGGCCTCGGTGACGCGACCCTTGGATCCGAGGCCGCGGAACGTCCCCTCGAGCTTCTCTTGCAGCGTGTCGAACATGGCGACAGCCTACCGCGGGAGGGGCGGGCGCCCCGGCCTGCTACTTGCGCGGGTTGCGGTCGACGGCCTCGCCCGCGAACTGCGGCTCGCCCGGCGTCCAGCCGTCGAGGCCGGCGTAGTAGCTGTCGAGCAGCGCGGCGCGCGCCGGGTACAGCTGCTCGAAGGTGATGTCGCGCGTCGTTCCGTCGGCGTTGGTGACGGTCATGATCTTGCCGTCGCGCTTGGACTCGAGGTAGAGCATCGTGGACTCGGCCCAGTCCTCGCCGATGTTGTCGTCCTTCGTGATGGTGTCGGTGCCGTAGTCGGTGACGCCCGGGCCGCGATGCATGAGGTCGCCGCGCGCGCCGGTCACGGTGGCGTCGGCCGGGATCGAGTCGAGGATCGCGTTGCGGCTGGCTTCGTCGCTCGTGATGGCGGCCTCGTAGGCGGGGCGCCCCTGCGCGCCGGAGCCGGCCTCGGAGTCGGCGGCGTGCGCCGATTCGTGGAACACGACCGAGTCGGGGGCCAGGCCGTGCGGGAAGGTGAGCTCGCCGCCGGAGGCCCAGGCGACCGTGCCGCCCGTGTCGAGGGTCGGCTGGAAGAGGAAGCGCATCTCCTTCACGTCCTCGCGGATCTGCGGCGGCAGGCCGTCGACCTGGGAACGGACGAGGTCGAGGCGCTCGGAGTCGGAGGCGTTCATGCCACCGTCGGTGGCGCGCGGCACGGAGCCGGTGTGGAGCGGGTAGTCGAGGCCCGGGTCGGCGCCCTCGAGCGTGATGTGCACACCGTGGTAGTCGATGGCGGCGCCGGGGCCGGAGATGACGCCGGACTTCATCTTCGGCGTGCCGTCCTCGTTGAACTGCAGCACGCCGGCATCGTCCTTGACCTGCTCGGGCTTGCCCTCGACCTGCCCGAAGGCGAAGGAGGGGCGCGTGTCGCTGTCGGGCGCGAGCTGGGCGAGGCGGTCGTTGAGGGCGCCGCGCTGGTCGTCGGGGTAGTCGGAGTGCAGCTCGACGACCTGGCCGTGGTCGTCGTAGGTGAGGCGGTCCTCCTGACGCTGGGTGACGTCGATGCCGAGGGGGCCGTCGGACGTCAGCGTGCGCGAGATGATCTCCGAGGAGGGCTGCCCGTCGCGGCCGAGTTCCACCGTGTGCGACTCGAGCGAGGTGACGCCGTTCTCGGTCGCGCCGGTGAGGCGCAGCGAGGTTGCCGGAGTGCCGTCGGCGCGGTAGTCGGTGTCGGTGCCGTCGTGGTAGCTCGAGCCGTCGGCGCGTGTGGTCACGTCGCGGGTCGAGGTGGCGGTCTTGACGCCTCCGGCGCCGTACTCGGTGCGGCTGGTCGCGGTGCGCTCGCCGCCGCCCGGGTTGGGACCGCTCAGCGAGGAGCCGCTCGAGCCGGTGATCAGCACGCCGTCCGTGCCGTAGGAGAACTTCGCCTGGCTCGTGCCGGACAGCGGCGGCTGCTCGTCCTCGCGGCTGCGGTCGGGGCCGGCCTGCTCGGCGACGACCGAGCCGTTGGGCTGCACGACGATCGTCGTGGTCTGCTCGCCGGCCGCCGGCGCGGGCTTGAGGCCGTGGCCGAGGCCGAGGCCGAGGCCGCCGATCACGTCACCGAGGCCCTTCCCCGCAGGTTCGGGCGAGAGCGGCTGGTCGGCCGTGCGGGTGCCCGTGAGCTCGCCGGTCTTCTCGTCGTACGTCACGGCGTAGACGCGGCCGGTCGCCGGGTCGACGTACTGCGGGTGCTCCGCGTAGTACGCGGCCAGCTGGCCGTGCTCGACCTGCGGGCCGTTCTCGCCGAAGCGCTTGGCTTCGTCGTTCGCCTCCCGGCGGGCCGCGGCACGGGCAGCCTTGTCGGCGGCGATCGCGGCGTCGCGCTGGGCGGCCGGCACGGCGGCGTCGAGGGTCGAGGCATCGGTGGGCTTCGCAGAGGGAGTGGCGGGTGCGGCCTTGCCGCGGGGCGCCACGGGCTTCCCGTCCGGCACCACTCCCGCGGCACCGGCTGCCGCGGCCGACGCGGCAGCACCCACGGCGGCGGCTGCCTTCGTGGCGGTCGACGTGCCCGGCAGTCGAGCGCCGTCCTTCGCGTTGGTCGCTGGCTGCTTGTCGGCGACGACCTTGGCGGCACGGGTCGAGGTCGCCTCCACCGCGCGGCGGGCGTCGGTCACCGAGGTCGATGCGTCTCGGGTGGCGCCGCCAGCCGTCGTCTTCGCGGTGGTCGTCTTCGGAGGCGCAGGCGCGGGCGCGGTCGGCTTGGTCGCGGTCGACGCAGGCACGCTCGAAGCGGCCTTCGACGGCGTGGCAACGGTGGCGGTCCTGGTCGGTGCGGTCGGCCCCGCACCGCCTGTCTTGGCGATACCCACTGGCGAATCCCTCGTCCACCGCACTGCCGGTCCATGTCGTGCGCGTCCCTCCACGGTACGACGGGGTTCGAGGCCTGCCTAGCGGGGTCCGGTCACGCCAGCAGGTCGTCGGGGAAGAGGGCGGCGAGGAAGTCGTCCGCGTCGAAGGGCTGGAGGTCGTCCACGCCCTCGCCGATGCCCACGAGCTTGATCGGGATGCCGAGCTCGTGGGCGATCGCCACGGCGATGCCGCCCTTGGCGGTGCCGTCGAGCTTGGTGAGCACGACGCCGTCGACGTCGACCGCAGCAGCGAACTCCTTGGCCTGGCGCATGCCGTTCTGGCCGGTGGTCGCGTCGATCGAGATGAGCGTCTCGTGCGGCGCGCCGGGCAGGCGCTGGTCGAGCACGCGACGCACCTTCTCGAGCTCGGCCATGAGGTTGGTCTTGGTGTGGAGGCGGCCGGCGGTGTCGAGCAGCACGACGTCCGCGCCCTCCGCCTTCGCGCGCTCGATCGCATCCCACGCGACGGCGGCGGGGTCGCCGTTGTCCTTCGTGCGGACGAACAGCGACCCGGAGCGCTCGGCCCACACCTCGAGCTGCTCGGCGGCGGCGGCGCGGAACGTGTCACCGGCGGCGACGACGACCTTGTGCCCGTGCGCCGACAGCCGCGAGGCGACCTTGCCGATCGTGGTGGTCTTGCCGGTGCCGTTGACCCCGACCATCATCACGACGGTGAGCTCGTTGGAGAGGTCGATGCGGTCGGACCGCTCCGTCGCCATCAGCTCGGCGGCGATGCGCCGCAGCGCCGAGGCGAGGTCCGCGGACGTCGACAGCGAACCTGCGGCGGCTTCCGCCTCGAGGCGCTCGACGATGGCGACGGTGCTCGTCACGCCCACGTCGGCGGCGATCAGCCCCTCCTCGATGCGCTCCCACGTGGCGTGGTCGGCGGGATCGAAGGCGCCGACCGCGATCTGCGCGGTCATGGCGCGGCGGCTGCGCGCGAGGCTGTCGCGGAAGCGCGAGAACCAGCGCCCGCCCTCCGCGCCGTCGGGCCTGGCGGCGGTCGCGGTCGTACCCGAGGCGGCGTCGTCGCCGTGCCCCAGACCGGTGAAGAGGTCATCCCAGCTGCGCATGCACGCCACCCTACCGGGCACCGTCGCGGGCGGGTCGTCCGCTTGCACGATGATGCGCGTGCTCGTACGGCTCGGGTTCGGCGCGGTCGCGCCGATAGGCCCCGTGATGGATCCACGCGACCGATACCAGGGCGATGGCAACTACGGGATCGACCGGGACCTCGTGTTGCCCGAGCTGCCCATCCCCCGCCCCGGCGAACAGCCCGTTGCTGCTGCCGCGCCCATCGACGCCCCACGCCCACTCGGCGGCGGCGCGTCGTACACCGCGGCCGAGGCCGTCGAGCCCGCCCCATCGGTCGCCGCACCCGTACCGGCACCCGTCCTCGCTCCGGCGCCGACACCCGCCCCCACCCCCGTCTCGGAGGCGGCCCCGCAGCCGGCCCCCGGGCAGCGCTTCGACGAACGGTTCACCTGGGAGCTCGCGGCACGGCTCACCGCCGGCATGCTCGCCAACCCCGGTCGCGTCCAGTCGTCGGTGAAGGACGCGATGGGGCTGTTCGACCAGTTCCTGAGCGAGATGCACGGCTACGCCCGCATCGCGGGGACGTTCGACCAGCTCGGCGACGACGCCCGCCGCCGACGCGAGCACGGCGAGTACTTCCACGGACCCGCGCCGCACGGCGTGTACCAGCCCGGCTCCATGGCCGGAGCCGCACCCACGCCGGTGGCCAGCGAGCACCCGGTGCCGCGCCCCGAGGAGCCCGCCGCCTGACCTCGGGTCAGACGGGCTGCAGCTCCTCGCCAGCCACGTCCGCGCCGTCGGCGGCGTCCGCAGCGGCGGCCGCGTCCTTCGCCTTCTGCTGGTACTGGCCGAAGATCGCGCTGCGCTTGCCCGTGGGGCGACGCGCCACGACCGTGGAGACGCCGGAGTTCTCCGCCATCGTCACGCCGTAGAGCACGTCCGCCGCCTCCATCGTGCGCACCTGGTGGGTGATGACCAGGAACTGCGCGGAGCCGCGGTGGGCGTTGAGCAGTGTGAGGAAGCGCACGATGTTGGCGTCGTCGAGCGCGGCCTCGACCTCGTCGAGCACGTAGAACGG
>JAOPYS010000207.1 GCA_025964465.1 Thermoleophilia bacterium | reverse complement strand
CCCTCCTTCGTCCTCGATGCCCGCATGTCGTCGATGAGCGCGGCCGTCTCCTCCAGCCGCTGCCCCTCGGGGATGGTGACGTTGAACGTCGGCGCGGCGACCGGTGCCTTGGACAGCTCGCGCACGATGGTGTCGTAGGACGAGCCCGTCTTGAGCGTGTGCGTGCCGGCGCGGAAGTTGTCGCCGTCGCCATTGAGCTTCAGCCGGGCGCGGAAGACCGACTCGCGACCGACGACGTCCTTGTCGGCCAGGATGCCCGCGATCTCGGACGAGGTCGCACCCTTGGGGATGACGATCTTGACCGGCGTGCCGGACTTCGTGTCCGAGCCACCGCCGAAGACGCCGAGGGCGACCCACACCAGCCCGCCGATGAGCACGAGCGCCGCGAGCAGCAGCAGGATGCTGGCGATGCGGTGCGCCGCGCCGCGACGGGGCTTGGGCGGCAGCGAACCGACGGGCGCCGGTGGGCGCACGTCGCGGCGGCGACTGCCGATGGGACGATCGTCGGACGGAGGGGGCGTGGCCATGCCCGCCGCATCATACGAGGGACCACCCCGACGCACGCCGCGTGACCGCCGCGTGAGGGTCTCCGCCTCCGCGAAGCTCGAGCCCCACTCGAGGGGCCGTGGCGCGCGCTGCTTTCGTCCGAACAGGCTCATGTCTCGCGTGCCTCCATCCAGGACTGGAGCAGGTGGCTCGCCGCGAGCGAATCGCGCGAGGTGCTGCTTCCGGTCTCCGCCATCGTCCGATCGGCGAGGCGCGACGTGTAGCGCTCGTCGTGGAGCTCGACCGGTACCGCGACGTGCTGCGCGAGCCGGGCAGCGTAGCTGCGGCATCGTGCCGTCTGCGTGGTCTCGTCTCCGCCGAGGCCCACGGGGAGCCCCACGACGATGCGCGTCACCTCGTGCGACGCCACCAGGTCGACGACCCTAGCGAGCCCGTCGGACGAATTCGCCTTCAGGATGGGCGGATGTGGCCGCACGATCGTTCCCGTGGGGTCGCTCAGGGCCACGCCCGTGCGCTTGCTGCCGAAGTCGAGCGCGAGCACGCGACCGGTCTCGGGGACGCTCACGCGAGCTTCGCCACCTCGGCGCGCCCGGCCGCGAGCGCCTCGTCCAGGCGCGACGCGTCCTTGCCGCCGGCGCGAGCCATGTTGGGGCGGCCACCGCCGCCGCCTCCGACGATGCCGGCCACCGCCTTGACGATGTTGCCGGCGTGGGCGCCGGCCTTGACGGCGTCCTCCGATGCGCTCACGAGCAGGGTCACCTTGTCGGCTCCCTCCGCGGCGCCGAGGATCACCACCGCCCCCGAGCCGAGCTTGCCGCGCAGGCGGTCGGCCAGGTCGAGCAGCTCGTCGCCGCCGAGCGAGTCGTCGCGCCAGGCCACGACGCTGAACGGGCCGGTCTCCTCCCGGGCGCCCAGCGCCGCGTCGAGCGCGCCGCCGCTGCGCAGGCTGGACAGCTCGCGCTCGAGCGCGCGCGTGGAGCGCTGCAGCTCCAGGGCACGCTCGGGCAGCCGCTCCACGTCCACGCCCAGCGCGCGCGCCGCCTGGTCCGCGGCCTCTGCGCGGGTGCGCAGCCAGCGCATCGCGCCGGACCCGGTCAGCGCCTCCACGCGCCGCGTGCCGGAGCCGACGCTCGATTCGCCGAGCAGCAGCACCGTACCGATCTGGCCCGTGTTGGCGACGTGGGTGCCGCCGCACAGCTCGAGCGACCAGGCCCCGTCGCCCACGGAGACCATCCGCACGACGTCGCCGTACTTCTCGCCGAACAGCATCGTCGCGCCCCGCTCGCGCGCCGCGTCGATCGGCACCTCCTCCCACGACACGGCCTCCGCCGCCGCGACGTGCTCGTTGGCGATGCGCTCCACCTCGGCCAGCTGCTCGGCCGTGAGCGCCGACGGGTGGGAGAAGTCGAAGCGCAGGCGCCCGGGCTCGACGAGCGACCCGCGCTGGGCCACGTGGTCACCGAGCACGTCGCGCAGCGCGGCGTGCAGCAGGTGCGTCGCGGTGTGGTTCGCCTGCGTCGGCGCGCGCTCGGCCACGTCCACCGCGGCGACGACCTCCTCGTCCGCGTCGAGCTGCCCGTCGAGCGTCGCGAGCAGGACCTGGTCGCCGTCGAAGCGCAGGACGGCATCGACCGTCGCCCGTCCGCGCGGCCCGGTGACCGAACCGGCATCGCCGACCTGGCCGCCACCCTCCGCGTAGAACGGCGTCTGCGCGAGCTTCACCAGGACGCGGCCTGCCTCGTCGCCCCGCACCGGCTCGATCGCCGTCACGCGCGTATCGAGCTCGAGCTCGTCGTACCCGCGGAACTCCGACGCCGGCGCCGTGCGCACGAACGCCGCGGCCTGCTCCGTCGGGAGCGAGCCGGACCCGGCGGCGGCACGAGCGCGCTCGCGCTGCTGCGTCATCAGCTCGTCGAACCGCGCGCGGTTCACCCCGTGACCGCGTTCGGCGGCCAGTTCCTCGGTCAGCTCGACCGGGAAGCCGTGCGTGTCGTGCAGCTGGAAGGCGGCGTCACCCGCGACGGGCGCGCCGGGGGCCGTCTCGGCGAACACACCGTCGAGCAGCGCCGAGCCGGCATCGAGGGTGCGCAGGAACCGCTCCTCCTCCGCCTCGAGCAGGTCGGCCACGAAGGCGCGCTGCTCCACGAGCGCCGGGTGACCCGCCCCGAAGGTGTCGACGACGAGCGCGTGCAGCTCGCGCAGCGGGCCCACCTGGCGCTGCGGGTAGAGCCCGATGCGGTCCGCGTGCTGGATGGCGCGACGGATCACCCGGCGCAGCACGTAGCCGCGGCCCTCGTTGGAGGGCTGCACGCCGTCGCTGGCCAGGAAGCTCATGCCGCGACCGTGGTCGATGAGCACGCGCATCGCCTTGGTCGTCGCCTCGTCGTCGCCGTAGGTGCGACCCGAGCGTGCCTCCGCCCAGCTCGTGATCGGCTGGACCGAGTCGATCTCGAAGATGGAGACGTTGTCCTGCAGGATCGAGGAGATCCGCTCGAGCCCCATCCCCGTGTCGATGTTCTTGGCGGGCAGCTCGTGCAGGCGCCCCTCCGGGTCGCGGCGGTACTGCATGAAGACGAGGTTGTAGAACTCGAGGTAGCGGTCGCCCTCGTCGCCGGGCTGGCCGTCGGGCCCCCACTCCGGGCCGCGGTCGAAGAAGATCTCGCTGCACGGTCCACACGGGCCCGTCGCGCCGGCCTTCCAGAAGTTGTCCTCGCCGAGCGCCACGATGCGGTCGGCGGGCATGCCCACCTCGATCCACAGGTCGCGCGCCTCGGTGTCGAGCCCCAGGCCGAGGTCGGGATCGCCCTCGTGCACCGTGACCCAGAGGCGGTCGAGCGGGATGCCGAACTTGTTGATGATCAGGTCCCACGCCATCTCGATGGCGCCGCGCTTGAAGTAGTCGCCGAACGAGAAATTGCCGAGCATCTCGAAGAACGTCATGTGGCGCGCGGTGAAGCCGACCTCCTCGATGTCGACCGCCCGGAAGCACTTCTGGCACGACGTGAGCCGCGGCCCGGGCGGCTGCTCCACGTCGAGGAAGTACGGCATGAACGGCTGCATGCCGGCCGTGTTGAGCAGGATCGACGGGTCGTACGCACTCGGGATGAGCGACGCGCTCGGCACCTCGGCGTGCCCGTTGTCGCGGGCGAAATGGTCGAGGAAGGTCTGGCGGATCTCGGCGCTCTTCATGCGCGGGATCCTACCGGGCGGCGCCATGCCGGAACTGCCGGATCCTCCCGGCCCGATGGGGCCGCGTCCTTCGTCGCGTGAAGATTCCGGGTAGCTGCGTGCTACCCTTTTCGTCTCGCTCGGCAGGGAGCCTGAGCACGGACTGGGAGACGCGACATGGCGGATGCGGCGAAGACGGTGATGGAGCAGATCGACGAGATGCTCGCTGCCAACGACCCGGCCCAGCAGCCGGTGATGGCTGCGATCGCTGCGGGCCGCCTGAGCCGCGACGAGCTGCGGGCCTTCGCGAGCCAGTACTTCCACCTCGTCGACGCGCTGCCGCGCTTCGTCAGCACCGTGCACTCGGTGACGATCGACCACCCGGCGATCCGCCGCACGCTGCTCAACGTCCTCGTGCCGCTCGAGCTGCACCCGCCGAGCGTGGCCGACCTGTGGCTGCAGACCTGCGCCGCCCTCGGCCTGTTCAGCGACACCGTGCGCTCGGGCCACCCGACCACCGCCACGTCGGCGTGCCTGGGCGACTTCGACTACCTGTGCCAGAGCGGCACCGCGCAGGGCCTCGCCGCCCTCTACGCGTGGATGAGCCGCCTGCCGCGCGTGTGCCGCACGGAGCAGGAGGCGCTGCGCACGCACTACGAGCTCGCCGACGGGCCGGGCGTCCAGTTCTTCGAGGTCGTCGGCTTCCAGGCCGAGTCGCACACGCGCGCTCTGCGCGGTGCGCTGTGCAGCCTCCTCGAGCAGTACCCCGAGGCTGGCCCGGCCGCCTTCGACGCCGCGCGCTCTGCTGTGGTCGCGGTCGAGGGGCTCTACACGGGCGCCCTCGCCAGCGTCGCACGCACCACGCGCTGACCGCGCGTCAGCGCGCCGGCACGGGCGGGGTGGCCGCCGGCGGCGCCGCCGGGTGGTTGTACGAGATGGCCTGGCGCACGCCGTCCTTCTCGGTGAAGACGAGGTTCAGCGCCTTGCCGGTCGGCAGGTGCTTGCCGCGCAGGTGCTCGAGGTCCATCGTCGCGCGGTTGGCGTCGGTGATGGCGTAGTCGGTGACCACGCCGTTGTCGTCGCGCAGTGACAACTTCGTGTCGGTCAGCGCCGCGACCGTGCCGTGGATCGCCCCGTGGGGCACCTTCGACGGCGGCGTGGGTGGGTTCGTGGGCGCCGACGGCGGGTGGCTGTAGCCGGTCGCGTACTTGACGCCGTTCTCCTCGCCGTACACGAGGTCGAGGGTCTTGCCCGTCTTGACGTGCTTCTCGAGCAGGTGCGGCAGGTCGATGTTGGCGAGGTCCTGGGGTCGGATCTGGAAGGTCTGCGTGACCCCCATGTCATCGCGCAGGGTCAGCGACGTCGAGGTGGCGGCAAGCACCGTACCGTGGTCCGACGTGTGGGAGACGGCGGCCGGAGCAGCCGGGCCGCCCGCCTTCACCGCGGTGTGTCCGCCGGTCTGGTCGACCTTCCCGCCCGGACCCTGCGCGCCACCCACGCTCGAGCTGCCGCCGG
>JAOPYS010000199.1 GCA_025964465.1 Thermoleophilia bacterium | reverse complement strand
GGCGCGCAGGTCATCGACGTCAACATGGACGAGGGCATGCTCGACGCGGAGGAGGCGATGACCACCTTCCTGCGCCTGATCGCCAGCGAGCCCGACATCGCGCGCGTCCCGGTGATGGTCGACAGCTCGCGCTTCTCGGTCATCGAGGCCGGGCTGCGCTGCCTGCAGGGGCGCGCCATCGCCAACTCGATCTCCCTCAAGGAGGGGGAGGCCGAGTTCCTCCGCCAGGCCCGGCTGGTGCGGCGCTACGGAGCGGCAGCAGTGGTGATGGCGTTCGACGAGGACGGGCAGGCGGACACCGTCGAGCGCAAGGTCGCTATCTGCGAGCGTGCCCACCGGCTGCTGGTGGAGGAGGCGGGGTTCGAGCCGGCTGACATCGTGTTCGACCCGAACGTGTTCGCCGTCGGCACGGGCATCGACGAGCACCGCCGCTACGGGCTCGACTTCATCGAGGCGACGCGGCGCATCAAGGCGCAGCTGCCCGGGGTGCGCGTGTCGGGCGGCATCAGCAACGTCAGCTTCTCCTTCCGTGGCAACGACCACGTGCGCGAGGCGATCCACGCGGCGTTCCTGTTCCACGCCGTGCGCGCCGGGCTCGACATGGGCATCGTCAACGCCGGGCAGCTCGGCCTGTACGACGAGGTCGACCCCGAGCTGCTCGAGCGGGTGGAGGACGTGCTGCTGGACCGGCGCGAGGACGCGACCGAGCGCCTGCTGGAGCTGGCCCAGCGCGTCGGGGGCGACCCCGCGGCTGAGGACGGCGATGCCCGGGCCGCGCGCGAGGCCGCAGCCGCCGCGTGGCGCGACCTGCCCGTCGACGAGCGCATCGCCCACGCGCTCGTGCACGGCATCGATGCGTACGTGGTGGCCGACGCGGAGGAGGCGCGCCAGGCCGCCGCGCGCCCGATCGACGTGATCGAGGGCCCGCTCATGCGCGGCATGGGCATCGTCGGCGACCGCTTCGGCGACGGGCGGATGTTCCTGCCGCAGGTGGTCAAGAGCGCCCGCGTGATGAAGCGCGCCGTCGCGCACCTCGTGCCGTTCATCGAGGCGGAGCAGGACGCTGCCGGCGAGCGCAGCAGCGCGGGGCGGGTGGTGCTCGCCACCGTGAAGGGCGACGTGCACGACATCGGCAAGAACATCGTCGGCGTGGTGCTGCAGTGCAACGGCTACGAGGTGATCGACCTCGGGGTGATGGTCGCGGCCGCCGACATCCTCGACGCCGCCGAGCGCGAAGGCGCCGACGCCGTCGGGCTCTCGGGGCTGATCACCCCGTCGCTCGAGGAGATGTCGTTCGTGGCACGCGAGATGCAGCGGCGCGGTATGTCATTGCCGCTCCTCATCGGTGGCGCCACCACGTCGCGGGCGCACACCGCGCTGCGCATCGCGCCCGCCTACGAGGGCCCCGTCGTGCATGTCGTCGACGCCTCCCGCGCCGTGACGACCACGTCCACGCTGCTCGGTGAGGACTCGCGCGACGGCTTCCTCGCCGCCACCCGCGCCGACTACGAGCGCATCCGCATCGAACGCGCCGACCGCGCCACGAAGCGCCCGCTCGGCACGCTGGAGTCGGCCCGCGCCAACCGGCTCGCCATCGACTGGAGTGCGGAGGCCTTGCCCGCGCCGCGCCGTCCCGGCTTCCACACGCTCACCGGCTTCCCGCTCACCGAGCTCGTCGAGCGCATCGACTGGACGCCGTTCTTCGCGACGTGGGAGCTCGCCGGCCGCTACCCCGCCATCCTCGACGACCCGACGGTGGGAGCCGCCGCGCGCGAGCTGCATGCCGACGCCCTCGCCCTGCTCGACCGCATCGTCGCGGACGGGCTGCTCGAGGCCCGCGCCCGCTACGCACTGCTGCCCGCCGCCTCAGACGGTGACGACGTCGTCGTGTTCGCGGACGACGCCCGTACCGCCCAGGCGGCCCGCTTCCCCTTCCTGCGCCAGCAGATGACCAAGGAGAACGCGCGCGCCAACTCGTGCCTCGCCGACTTCGTCGCGCCGCTGGACGGGCCGCCCGACCACATCGGCCTGTTCTGCGTCACCGCCGGGCACGGGCTCGACGCGCTCGTCGCGGAGTTCGAGGGGGCGGGCGACGACTACTCCGCCATCCTCGCCAAGGCCCTCGCCGACCGCCTCGCGGAGGCCTTCGCCGAGCGGCTGCACGAGCTGGTGCGCACCGAGGCCTGGGGCTACGCGCCCGATGAGCGGCTCGACGCCGAAGGCCTGATCCGCGAGCGCTACCGCGGGATCCGCCCCGCGCCGGGCTACCCGGCCTGCCCGGACCACTCCGCCAAGCGCACGCTCTTCGCGCTGCTCGACGTGCCGGGCCAGGTCGACGTGCACCTCACCTCGGGCGACGCGATGCTCCCCACCGCCTCGGTGAGCGGGTTCCTCCTCGCCCACCCCGAGGCGCACTACTTCGGGGTGGGACGCATCGGCCCCGACCAGGTCGCGGACTATGCGCGCCGGGCCGGGGTCGATGTCGCCGAGGCGCAGGGTCGGTTGGCATCCAACCTCGCCTAGTGGCGGGCCTCAGCCGGCGGTGAGCGGCGCTCGACCGAAGGTGGTGTTCGCCTCGTCGCACCAGATGACGAGCGTGCCGTACTTGCTCAGGTCCGTGCCCGCCGGGATGGCGTAGCTGGAATCGCCGTTCTCGTTGCCCAGCTTGCCGAGGTCGACGTAGTCGGTCACGCCGGCGTCGGTGGTCGGGTTGTTGGCGGCGAGGTACACGTGCAGGTCGGGGCCGTGCTCGGTCTTGAGGTTGGAGAGGTTGAGGGTGCGCTGGCCGTTGGCGCCGGTGGTGACCGCCGCGGCGCCGCTCACCTGCTTGTTGCCGGGCTGCAGCGTGCCGTGCAGGGTGGACGGGCCGCCTGCGCTGACGCCCGTCGGGGGAGCCTGCGTCACCGACGGCCCGGCGACCGCGCCCTTGCCGGGGGCGCCACCACCCAGCGCGGCGGCGCCGGACTGGGCGCCGAGCACGGCGGCGAGCTGCCCGAGCACCGTGATGAGCTGCTGCAGCGCCGCGACCAGGTCCGGTGCGGCAGCAGCGGTGCTCGCGGCGCCGGTGGCGGCCTGGGCCGTCGCGGCCGGCGCAGCAGCGTCGTGGACGTGTGCAGCCGGCGCAGGGGTGGCGGCGGGCGGGGCGGGTGCGGCGTACGCCGACAGCGACGCCTGCGTCGTGCCCCCGATGACGCTCGGATCGAAGTTCGGAATGCTCGTCGTGCTCGCGTTGATGCTGCTCATGTCGTTCCCCCGTCGTTCCCTCGTTGCAGCCAACGTACGACGGGCCTCGCGGAGCATCTGTAGGCCCGCCCACATTTGGGCGCGGAGCAGGTTCAGGCCGCATCGCAGCGAAGGTTGGGGCTGATGCGGACCGTCGAGCACCCCCGTCGCCCCGTCCGGCTCGTCGCGGGCGAGCTGCAGCCGTGGCCCGACGCCGTGCACACCGACTGCGTCGTGTGGTTCCCGGTGCCGGACGCCGAGGACGGCGGGCTCGAGGCGGAGGGCATTCCGGCCGTGCGCCTCGACGGTGACCGCGCCCGCCTCACCGGCATCCCCTACTTCCCGTACCACGTCGGCCTGGGCGACGAGGTGGGCGTGCGCGAGGGCTCGGGCGACGACGCCGGGACGCTCTACGCGCTCGAGGTGGTGTCGGCGGCCCCCGAGCTGGTCGTGCGGACCTTCGACGTCGACGAGGGCGTCACCCCCGAGCAGGCGCTCGTGGACCCCGACAGCGACGAGCCCTTCTGGCGCACCGCCCGCGCCCTCGCGCCGCACGGCGTCTGGCTCGAGCGCTACTCCACCACCTACGCGGCGCTCGCCATCCCGCCCGAGGAGTGGGAGTACGTGCACCTGTTCCTCGACCTCAAGTCCCGCGTCGACGGCCTGCGCTGGGAGCTCGCCACCCCTATGCGCGTGCCACCCGCCCCGACGACCTGAATCGGCGTCAGGTCGCGCTCCAGCGGCGGGCGGGAGGTGCCGATAGGTCGGTATGCGGCGCCGCGTCCATCCACGAGCATCCCGAGGTCGAGCGCTGCTGCTCGTGGTGACCGCGATGGCTGCCGCGACCGTGGGCGCCGCGAGCTCGAGCGGCGCGACGTCCGGCACGGTCGTCGGCGCCACCGTCCCGAGCGCCACCGCCGTCGACGGCTCGGCCTGCGCCCCGGCGAGCGCCGCCACCAACCTCGGCACCGTCCTCGCCGGTTCGACCGTGTTCTCGTCCGCAGCGTGCACCGTCACGTTCGGCTCGTCCAACGACTCCGCGACGCTGCGCATCGCCCAGTCCGACGGGCGCGGCGTCGCGTTCGCCCGCCCGACCGACGGCACCTTGTTCTCCAGCTTCGGCACCGGGGGCGTGGGCACCGTCGCCGGGACCGCCGTCGACGACATCGAGGCGATGCTCGTGCAGCCCGATGGCAAGGTGCTGCTCGGCGGCGATTCGGGCAACTCCGCCACGGTCACGCGCCTGAAAGCGGACGGCTCGCTCGACACGACGTTCGGCACGAGCGGCACCGTCACCCGCACGGTCGGGTTCGACGACCACGTGCTCGCCCTGTCGCTCCAGGCCGACGGCAAGATCCTCGTCGGCGGGCGGACGTGGGGCGGGTCGGACAACGACGGGTTCGTGCTGCGCTACGACACCACCGGCGTCGCCGACGGCACCTTCGGTACGGGCGGGCTCGTGAACATCACCCATGGCGGCGTCCGCCACGAGAACGTGGCGGCCCTCGCGCAGCGTCCGGACGGCACGATCCAGCTGTTCGGGTTCGACAACCAGTCGGTGTCCACCACCCGCCTGCTCGCCTCGGGCGCGCGGGACACATCCTGGCGACCGGCGGGCGAGGCGGCGTACCCCACGGGCGCGGACATCGAGGTCACCTCGGCCGCGACCATGGCCGACGGGCGCATGGTCCTCGCCGGCGCCGGCAACACGTACAGCGATTTCCTGGTGGCTCGCCTCAACGCCGACGGCACGCTCGACACGACCTTCAACGGCACGGGGATGCGGACCATCGACGACGGCGGCTCCGAGATGATCCGATCGATCGCCGTCGACGCCACGGGGCGCATCACCTGGGCGGGATACGCCGGCAACGACGTCAGCCTCGGCCGCCTGCTCGCCTCGGGCGCGAACGACCCGAGCTTCCGCGGCGGTGGCCGGTTCACGCTCGATCCCTCGGCGGGTGGTGTCGACCGTGCGGACCGGCTCGACGTGCTCGCAGACGGTCGGCTCCTTGCCACGGGCTCGGCGACCGTGGGCGGGACCGAACGACCGTGGCTCGGACGGTTCCTGGCCACCGGAGCCAACGACCCGAGCTTCGGCACGGGCGGCTCGCTCATCCTGTCCGCGCAGGCGGCCGGATTCCACGCCGGTGGTGTGGTCGCCGAGGACGGGTCGGTGATCGCGGGTGGACGGACCACCGGCACGGTGCGCCCCACCGCGACGAAGCTCGTCGGTGTGCCCGTCCCGGACTTCGTCTCGGGCGTCAACGACTGGACGACCAGCAACGGCACTTTCGGCGTGTGCCTGGAGACCGCCGCAAACACCGTCGCCGCCGACTGGACCGCGGCGGGCGGCGGCGGGTGCACCCCCGGCGCGACGACGATGTGGCACGCCGTCCCCGCGGCCGTCTCCACCGTGCGCGCCGCGGCGACCGCCACGTCGCAGACGGGGACGGTTGGCTTCCGCTTCGGGTTCCGCGCCGCGGCCAACCAGGCGCCGGGCGCCTACCTCGCGCCGATCACCTTCGACGTGATCGCACCCGCGGCCTGACCTGCGTCAGGCGGGCGTCGGCACCTCGTCGCGCGCCTTGGAGCGCGCGAGCTTCTCCTCGCGCTGGCGGCGACGTGCGGCCTCGACCGGCGCGGCGAGCTGCCCGCAGGCGCCTGAGATGTCGCGGGCACGGCTGACGCGGTAGCTCGTCTCCAGCCCGCTGCGCTCCAGGATGGTGCTGAAGCGCCGCACCGTCTCGTCGCTGGACCCGATGTAGTCGGTGCCCGTGGGGTTGTAGGCGATCAGGTTGACGTGGAACCCGCCCGGGCCCTCCTGCGCGTTGAGCAGGTGGGCGAGCTCCTTGGCGTGCTCCGTCGAGTCGTTGACGCCGTCGAGCATGAGGTACTCGATGAAGATGCGCCGCTTGGTCTGCGCGCGGTAGTACGCGCAGGCCTGCATGAGCCGCGCGATGGGGAACTTCTTGTTGACGGGCATGAGCAGCCCGCGGTCCTGGTCGTTGGGTGCGTGGAGGCTGAGCGCCAGCTTGACCTGGATCTCCTCCTTCGCGAGCTTCTCGATGCCCGGCACCCAGCCGACGGTGGAGATCGCAATGCGGCGCGCGGCGAGGCCCGGGCCGTCGGAGCTGTTGAGCGTGCGGATCGCCGCCATGACCTCGTCGTAGTTGTGGAAGGGCTCGCCCATCCCCATCATCACGACGTTGTCGATGCGGCCCTCGCCGTCGGGCGACCCCGATTGGCGGCGGCGTGCGAGCTCGAGGAACTGGTCGACGATCTCGTGGCGCGTCAGGTTGCGGCCGAGCTTCATCTTGCCCGTGGCGCAGAAGGTGCAGGAGAGCGCGCAGCCGGACTGCGAGCTGAGGCAGGCCGTGTAGCGCGGCGGCAGCTTCTCGCGACCCTCCTTGCCCGCGCCTCCGCGCTCGAAGCGCATCAGCACAGCCTCGAGGGGGAACCCGTCGTGCGTCAGCATCCGCAGCTTCACCGAGCCGTCCGAGCTGCGCTCCTCCAGGTCGATCGTGAGCGTGGAGAACGGCACCTCGGCCTCGAGCTGCCCGCGCAGCTCCTTGGGGAGCGTCGTCAGCTCGCTCCACGCGCCCTTGAACTCGTGCTGCGCGGCACGCACGATCTGGCGCCGCCGGAAGGCGGGCTGCTTGCGCTGCTTGAGCACGGTATCGAGCACGTCGAGGTCCATCCCCGACACGGTAGCGCACTTGGGCGCCGATTTCCCTGCGTGCGCGCGCATCGCGGCCCGGTGCGGCCGCAGGGGCGCTTCCCGCTTCGAGCAGGTCGTGGTACCGATGGATGCATGACTTCCCTCACGCTCGTGATCGCCGCCGCCATCGTGCTCGCCTACATCGCGTCAGCGGTGCGGGGGCGACGACGCACCAGCGCCGCGCAGGTGATGGCGCGCCCGGACCGCGCCGATGCCGTGGCGCGCCTGGGCGGCGTGCCGGACCCCGAGTACGACGGCAGCTTCGCGATCACCCGTGGGGGTTACGTGGCGGAGGTGTCGGTCCGCGCTGACGGCCGGTGGGCCCAGCTGGAGGTCTCGCGCGTCGATGACTACGACCCGGTCGCGCCCCTCGAGACGCTCGATGCCCCGGACGACGTCTGGCAGCGCGTGCCAAGCGTGTCGTGGGAGCGCGACACCGCCGGGCGACTGGTCGCCGACATGACGTTCGTGCGCGACGCCGGGTGGGACGAGGAACACGGCCGCATCGCTGCGCCCTACCTCGATCGCCTGGGCGCTGCCGGAGCGACCTACCTGGGCCTGCTCGGCGACATGACCGAGTGCAACGTGGAGGCGGTCGACGACACCGCGCTGTTCGCGGCGATCGCAGCGGTGGTCGATCCGCTCATCCGGCTGCGGCAGGCCAGCGAGGCTCGCTTCGAGGCGTGGGCCTCGCTCGAGGCCGGACAGCTTGCCGCACGCTCCGCCTGATCGGCGGGGAGGCCACCCGCATGTTCAGGCGTCTCATCGGTCGCTCGCGGGTGGATCCGGCGTGGGACGCCGCCTTCGCCCGGATCGGCGCGCGGCGTGTCACCGCTCCGAAGCCGCCGCCGACGTGGACGGTGCCGGAGGGGCCGCGCACGATCACGATCATGCCGGACTTCGCGAACCACTCCGTCGACCTGCGCATCGACGCAGACCCGGCCACCGGGCCCGCCCGGACGCGGCTCGCCGCGATCTGGAACGTCGACGACTCCGGCACGGCGACCGCCGAGGTGCAGTCGACCGAGGCGGGCCTCGAGGGCGTGCGCGTCGCACTCGAGGCGGCGTTCGCCCCGCTCATCGCGGTCGGCGCGATCAGCGCCTTCGCGCAGGACGGCGACGTGGCCCTCGTCCTCCGCTACCCCGAGGGCGCGACCCCCGCAGCCATCGCCGATCGCATCGCCGCGGTCATGCCACACATGCCAGCGCTCCTCGCCGCGACCACCACCGCCTTGCGCGCCGCCAACCTGCCCTGACGCAGCGAGGGCGCCCCCGCATGGGACGCCCTCGTGTGAAGCTGGTGTCGCGCGCGGCCGGTCAGGCCGTGGCGAGCTCCGTGGCGCCGACGGGAGCCAGGTAGCCCTGCTCCTCCATCCAGGCCAGGACGCGCTCGGCGTTCTCCTCGGGCTGCATGTGCTCGGTGTCGAGCACGAGGTCCGGGTTCTCCGGCGCCTCGTACGGGTCGTTGACGCCCGTGAAGCCCTGCAGCTCGCCGCTCATCGCCTTGGCGTACAGGCCCTTGGTGTCGCGGTCGGCGCACACCTGCAGCGGCGCCTTGACGTAGATCTCGCAGAAGTCGCCGATGAGGGCGCGGGCCGTGTCGCGCGCCTCCTTGTACGGGCTGATCGCCGAGACGACCGTGACCACGTCGTTGCGCGTCAGCAGCTGCGCGACGAGGTAGAAGCGGCGGATGTTCTCGTCGCGGTCCTCCTTCGAGAACCCGAGGCCCTTGCACAGGCCCATGCGCATGACGTCGCCGTCGAGGTTCTCCATCCGGTCGACCCCGCGCTCGCGGAGCCGCTGTGCCACGAGCTGCGCCGTGGTCGTCTTGCCGCTCTGCGACAGGCCGGTGAACCAGAGCGTGATGCCCTTGTAGGTCGAGCTCATTTCGGGTGGAGCCTTTCGAGGGAGAACGGACAAGGGGAAATGGTACACGGCCTCCGTGCCCGGTTGCGCCGCTCGGCGTCGACAACGACCCGATTCACGTGGATATCCGCGTCGGATCCGGGGTAGGTTCTGCGGTCGGAGGGGTAGGGGCTGCCTACCACGGAGGGAAGGACCCGAGATGTTTCGCGATGCCCGAGGAGCCACGGCGTACGACACCGTGCGCCCGTACGTCGACCGCGCCCTGCGCGACGACGAGATCCGCCACAACGTGGTGCGCGCCTGGCACGCCGCGCGCAAGGTGTACGGCGAGCTGGGCGGCGAGGGCCCCATCGGCGCCGCCAGCAAGCTGAGCGGCAAGGATTCGGTGCGCGACGAGATCGACACCACCGTGCAGTCGCTGTCGGAGGCGATCGTGCGCATGAGCGGCAACCAGCCCAAGCGGCGCGGCGGCTGGGGCGTGTTCTTCCTGCTGGCCGCCACGCTGGTGGTGCTGTTCAACCCGGCGACCGGCACGGGCACCCGCCGCTGGCTGAAGGACCACCTCTTCGGCTCCGAAGAGGAGTTCGACTACTCCACGCCCAACTACTGAGCCGCGTGGACGCCGGTGGCGCACCTCCCGATGCGCGGCTGCGGGAGCTGCTCGGCGACCTCGAGCTCGGTGGTGGTGACGCCGGTGCGTCCGCGTGGGCGGACGGCTTCGGCATCGTGGCGCCCGACGTGCAGCGCTACGCGGACGTGCTCCTGGCCGTGCCGGATGCCGTGCAGCTCGCGCTGCGCAACATGGCTGCGGCCGAGGGCGTCGAGCTGCTCGACCCCGGTGCGACGACGCTGCTCGGGCTCCTGGCCCGCAGCTGCGCCCCGGCCCGCGTGCTCGAGGTCGGCACCTCGATCGGCCACGTGACGCTGCACCTCGCGCGCGCCGTCCCTCCGAGCTGCACGATCACCAG
>JAOPYS010000182.1 GCA_025964465.1 Thermoleophilia bacterium | reverse complement strand
AGGCCGCCGCGCTGGTGCAGGTGCCGGGCCGACAGGCGCGCACCGACATCGGCCGCGCCGCCCTCGCCGCGCGCTGCTGACACCGGCCGCGCCCCACACCTCCATCCACGTTCGTCGACGTGAGGTCGACGCATGCAGATGGAGTGTGTGCCTCCATCCACGTTCGTCGACGTGAGGTCGACGGATGCAGATGGAGGCGCGCCGTCAGCCGACCGAGCCGACGAGGTCGGTGACGACCTCGTGGTCCGTGACCCCGAGTGCGGGTGACGCGGTGGTGCCCGCTGCCAGCGCATCGGCCCCGCCGACGGCACGCATGCGGCGCGGGATGGCGACCGCGGCGATCGCTCCCAGCCCCACCACGGCCGCGCCGACCCAGGTCGCGGCGACCATGCCGTCGACGTAGCGCTGCGGGTCGTCGTAGCCACCCTGGTGCGAGAACACGCTCGCCAGCACCGCGACGCCGAGCACGCCGCCGACCTCCCGGATCGCGTTGTTGGCACCCGACGCCTTGCCCTCGTCGCGCGGGTCGACCGAGCCGAGCACCACGTTGGCGACGGGCGCGAAGAACAGCGCCATGCCGAGCCCGCTCAGGACGAAGCCCCAGACCACGTCGCCGTACGGCATGTCGATGCTCGACACCGCCGCGACCCACCCGAGCCCGATCGCCTGCAGCGCGAGCCCGACCGCGATCAGCGGCCCGCCACCGATCCGATCGCTGTAGGCACCCGCGATCGGGGCGACGAACATCGGCATGAGCGTCCACGGCAGGATGCGCAGGCCACTCTCGAGCGGCGAGTAGCCCTGCACCACCTGGAAGAACTGGGCCAGCAGGAAGATCGACCCGAACATCCCGAAGAACATGAACAGGGAGGCGACGTTGGCGGCCGCGAACGAGCGGCTGCGGAAGAAGCGCAGCGGCAGCATGGGTGCGGCGGCGACCGCCTCCCACGCGACGAACGCGACCAGCAGCACCCCGCCGATCGCGAGCGACGTGACGATCTGCGTCGAGCCCCAGCCCTCGGCGTTGCCACGCACCAGGCCCCAGACGATGCCGAACAGCGCGGCCGAGACGAGCGCCACGCCGGGCAGGTCGAGCGAGCGGTCGGGGCCGTGCGATTCGCGCAGGCGGCGCATGGCCAGTGGCGCGAGGACGAGCCCGATCGGTACGTTGACCCAGAAGATCCACTGCCAGCTGATGCCGTCAACGATGGCCCCGCCGACGAGTGGCCCGAGGGCGATGGCCAGCCCGCCGACCCCGCCCCACGCGCCGAGCGCGACGCCGCGCCGCTCGGGCGGGACGGCCGCCGACAGCAGCGTGAGGGTGAGCGGCATCACGAGTGCGCCGGCCGCGCCCTGCACGGCGCGCGCCGCGACGAGGGCGTCCACGCTCGGGGCGAGCGCCGCGGCGGCCGAGGCCAGGCTGAACACCGCCAGGCCGATGCTGAACACGCGGCGGCGGCCGAAGCGGTCGCCGAGCGCCGCGCCCGTGAGCAGCAGCACCGCGAAGGTGAGCGTGTAGGCGTTGACGGTCCACTCGAGGTCCTCGATGGAGGCACCGAGGTCCGACTTGATGACCGGCAGTGCGGTGGTCACGACGAGGTTGTCGAGCGAGACCATGAACAGGGCGAGCGAGGTGAGGACGAACGTCCAGAGCATCGTCGCGCGGTTGGTCGGTGGTGCGGTGGTGTCCATGTCGTGCTGGTCCTTCGGTAGTGATTGGTCACTCATATAACTGGGCAAAAAAAGGGGGCGTCAGCCGCCCGTGTCCTCGGCCTTGGCCATGCAGCCCAGGATGAGGCGGTCGCTCCACTCCATGGGCTCGTGCGGCAGGCGCATCGACGTGAGCACGTTGAGCAGCATGCCCTTGGCGAAGAACGCGGCGACCTCGTCGGGCCCCAGGCCGCTCGCCCGCTCGGCGAAGGTCACGAGCCGCCCGAACCCGCGCCGCATCGCGGCCCGCACCTCGGCGTGGTCGCACGACGCGTAGCCGACCATCTGGCACTGCAGGCGCTCGGGCCGGGACACGATCATCTCCGTGTAGCTCTCCCCGATGGCGTCGAGCGCGGCCCGCCCCTCGTGGCCCTCGGCCGCCTCCTGGAACATCGTCAGCGTCTCGGCGTAGCAGCGCTCGATGACCGCGAGGAACAGCTGCAGCTTGGAGCCGAACAGGCGGAACACGTACGGCTGGCTGATGCCGGCCGCCTTGGCGATGCGCTCCGTCGAGCCGCCCTCGTAGCCGAGCTTCGCGAACTCGTGCATCGCCACCTCGAGCAGGTGCTCGCGTCGCTCGGCCGCGGTGCTGCGCGGCCCGGAGGCGGAGGTGGAGGAGGATGTCGGGGTCGTGGCCATGGATGCGCGGTGGTTGTGAGTCGTCACTCACAACCACTGTAGCGTGGCGGCCGGGTCCGTGCAACCCGATGCTCGCCCCGCGCGGCTCAGGCCGTCTGCAGCAGCCGCGCGTCGAGCTCGATCGGCAGGTTGCCGGCGAAGGCCTTCGAGACGGGGCAGCCGTCCTTCGCGCCCTCCGCCAGCTCGAGGAAGCGCGCCTCGTCGATGCCCGGCACCGTGCCCTCGACCGACAGCTTGATGCCGGAGATCGAGAAGCCCGAGTCGTCGGGGCCGAAGGTGAAGGTGGCCGCGACGTCGAGCGTCTCGGGCGTGTGGCCGTCGTTGCTGAGCGCGAAGCTGAACGCCATCGCGTAGCAGCCGGCGTGGCCGGCGGCGAGCAGCTCCTCGGGGGTCGTGCCGGCCTCCTCGCCGATGCGCGACTTCCACGTCAGCTGCGTCGCGTCGAGCGCGGGGCTGTCGGTGGTGACGGTCCCGGAGCCCTCGAGCGTGGAGCCGGTCCAGTGGGCGCGGGCGGTGCTGGTGGCGGGCATGGCGGGAAATCTCCTCGTGCGGGTGCGGCTGACGTCGGGCAGGCTAGCGCGACGGGGCGGGTAGTGTCAGCGCATGACCTCCCCAACCGCTGAACCCACCTCCGCACAGGTCGCCGCCATCGACCGCTTCGTGGATGCCCTCTACGACCTGCTGCACGAGCGCGCCCAGTCGATCGGCGTGATGGACATCGGCCTCGAGGTCAACGGCTTCCACGTCGACGGAGAGCTGCTGTTCACCACCGGCCCGGACATGGGGTTCAGCTTCGACTCGCAGCTGGGGGAGTGTCGCTACTGCCGGCTCGTCGGCGACGACGCGGAGGAGTGGCAGGAGGAGGTCCGCGGCGACCTGCTCGTGCTCGACGGCGCGCCCCGCGAGCTGCTCGACGCGGCCGCGCTGGAGCTGCTCGACGGCATGCTCGCCGCTCGGCGGCCACTGCTGCGGGGCGACGGCGTGTGAGCGTCGGGGGCGGCGACGTCACCTTCGGGGAGGCGCTCGTGCAGGAGCTGCTCTGGGTCCATGACGTGATCCGCCGCGACCTGGCCATCGTGCGGGAGCTGGCCGCCTCCGTCGTGGAGGGCGCGCAGCCCGATTCGGTGCGCGCGCAGCTGGCGGAGCTGGAGGCACGCGGGCCGCTGTGGCAGCTGAAGTTCGGGTGCCTGCAGTACTGCCGGCACGTGCACGGCCACCACGGGTTCGAGGACGGCGGCTGGTTCCCGGGCCTGCGCGCCGCCAACCCGGCCCTCGGGCCGGTGGTCGACCGGCTCGAGGCCGAGCACCGCACGGTGTCGGACCTGCTCGACGCGGTGGAGGCGGCCGCCGCGGCGCTGGGCGCGGAGGGCTCGGGTGACACGCGCGAACACCTGCGGGCGGCGCTGGAGGAACTCGCCGACGTGCTGCTCGCCCACCTGGCCTTCGAGGAGGAGGCGATCTC
>JAOPYS010000166.1 GCA_025964465.1 Thermoleophilia bacterium | reverse complement strand
GGCGTCCGTCGGGACGATCCCGTTCGCGTCGTTGTCCATGCGGTACCTCCCCCGTGCTGCCGCAGCTTCGACGTGCGGCTCACGCCCTTGTTGGGCCGACGGCCCACCTCGGTTCACGGCCACTCGGCCACGGGGCGGGCGCGCCCGCGAGATGCCGGCGGAGCGGATGTCGCGCCGCGGGGTATGCACCGACCATGCAACTGCGCCCGAGCCACGCCATCCTCGTCCTGTGCCTGCTGCTCGCCGCCGGATGCGGCGACGACGGGGGTGATGCGGGAACGGGCGGAGGCGGGAAGGGCGGCGCGGCCAAGGACGCCGCGAAGACCACGCCCGAGGCGGGCTCCCCGGGGGCGAGCGAGGAGAAGTCCGGCATCTCGAGCTTCGCGGACACGCCGGAGCTCGAGGCGTGCATGACGGCCGCCGGGTTCGCCGAGGATGCGCCCTCGACCGGGGCCATCAAGGCGTGGCGCCACCCCAGCGGCGCCCGCGTCGCCATCGGATCGGACGAGGCGGTCACGACCGGGATCGCCGCGGAGATCGGCACGCCCGACGCTCCCGCGGACGTCAACGGCACCGCCGTGCTCGCCGGGCCGCAGGAGCAGCGCGACGCCGCGGCGACCTGCCTCGGCTGATGCGCACCGCAGCCGAGGTCTCGAGCGAGCGCCTGCGCGGCGGCTACTACACCCCGCCCGCGCTCGCGCATGCCTGCCTCGACCGCCTCGCCGAGCTGCATGCGGGTGACGGCCTCGGCGCCGTGCTCGAGCCCTCGTGCGGCGACGGCGCTTTCCTCCGCGCCATCCACGAGCATCCGAGCCACGCGACGTCCGTCCGGGCGGTGGAGGTCGACCCGACCGAGGCTGCGGTCGCGCACGCGAGCGCCGCTGCCCTGCCCATCCCGTGTGACGTGACCGCGGGCAGTGCCCTCGCCACGCTCCTCGACGAACCGGGGTGCTTCGACACCGTCGTCGGCAACCCGCCCTACGTGCGCTACCAGTTCCTGTCCGACGCCGACCGCCGCGACGTCGACCGCGTCGGGGAGCTGGTGGGCGAGCCGCTGCGCCGCGTCGGCAACCTCTGGCTCCCCGTGCTGCTCGTCGCCCTGCACCGCCTGCGCCGCGGCGGTGCCTTCTGCGTCGTGCTCCCCGCCGAGCTCCTCACGGGGGTGTCGGCTGCCGCGGTGCGCCGATGGCTCACGCGCGAGGCGAGCGACCTGCGCATCGACCTGTTCGGGGTCGGGTCCTTCCCCGAAGTGCTGCAGGAGGTGGTGCTGCTGAGCGGGCGCCGCGTCGCCTCGACCGGCCCGGTCTCGGTGACGCTCGTCGAGCACCGCGACGACCGCCCCGCGAGCTGGACCCACGAGGTCACGCCCGACGCCGCGAATTGGACCGACCTGTTGCTGACGGGGGAGGAGCGGCGCGCATGGCTCGCGGCGCAGTCGGTCGAGGGTGTGGTCGCGCTCGGCGAGCTGGCCACCTTCACCGTCTCCACCATCACCGGCGCGAACGCATGGTTCTGCGTGGACGACGCCACCATCGCGGCGTACGGTCTCGAGCACTGGGCGCGTCCCCTGCTGCCGCGGTTGCGCCACGTGCCGGGCACCGTCGCCGACCACGCCGTCTGGGACGCGTTCCGCGCCGAGGGTGGGGCCGCGTGGATCCTCGACTTCAGCGCCGGCCGCGACGACCCGACCGCGCACTGCGGTGCGCGCCGCTACCTCGCCACGGGGGTCGACCAGGGCATCGCCGACCGCTACAAGTGCCGCACCCGGGCGCCGTGGTACCGCGTGCCGATCGTCGAGCCCGGCACGCTGCTCATGGGCAAGCGCTCCCACCACGCACCGCGCGTCGTGCACAACGCAGCCGGCCTGGTCACCACCGACACGGTGTACCGCGGCCAGCTGCGCGACCCCTCCGTCGACCCGCACGAGCTGGTGCGCGCGTTCGGCTCGGACCTGACCCTGCTCGGGTGCGAGGTCATGGGCCGGTCGTTCGGTGGCGGCGTGCTCGAGCTCGTGCCGTCGGAGATCGCGGCGGTGCCCGTCGCCACCGCGGCCGCGTCGTCCGCCCCCGAGCTGCTGGAGCTGGCCCCGGCGCTCGCTTCCGCCCGCGACCGACTGCGCACCCGACGCCTTGAACGCGGCTGAGCCGTCGACGCCCGAGCCTGCGGGGCCCCGTCCCGACCCGGCGCCGATAGGATCGGCCCTCGCCCGCGTCCTGAGGACCCTCACACCATGAGCACCGCACCGCCCACCAGCCGTCCGCTCTACCTGCAGGAGATGCTCGCCGGCCTGCAGCAGTTCTGGTCCGACTACGGCTGCGTGATCATGCAGCCGTACCACACGGAGGTCGGCGCGGGCACGTTCAACCCGGCGACCCTGCTGCGAAGCCTCGGCCCCAAGCCGTGGAAGACGGCGTACGTCGAGCCGTCCATCCGCCCGAGCGACGGGCGCTACGGCGACAACCCGTACCGCCTCCAGCACTACTTCCAGTACCAGGTGCTCGTGAAGCCGAGCCCCGACGACATCCAGGAGCAGTACCTGGAGAGCCTCAAGACGATCGGCATCGACCCGCTCCAGCACGACATCCGCTTCGTGGAGGACAACTGGGAGGGGCCGACCCTGGGCGCGTGGGGCACGGGGTGGGAGGTCTGGTGCGACGGCATGGAGATCACCCAGTTCACCTACTTCCAGCAGGCGGGTGGCATCGACCTGGACCCGATCAGCGTGGAGATCACGTACGGCGTCGAGCGCATCGCCATGTACCTGCAGGGCAAGGATTCGGTCTACGACATCGACTGGGCGCCGGCCGTCACCTACGGCGACGTGTACCAGGTCAACGAGCAGCAGTGGTCCAAGCACAACTTCGAGGTCGCCGACGTGGAGCTGCAGCAGCGCCACTTCGTGGAGTACGAGGGTGAATGTCGCCGCTGCCTCGACGCGGAGATCCCGATGGCCGCGTACGACTACGTGCTCAAGTGCAGCCACGCCTTCAACCTGCTCGACGCGCGCGGCGCGATCTCGGTCACCGACCGCACGGGCTACATCCAGCGCGTGCGCAACCTCGCGCGCGACACGTGCGAGATGTACCTCGCGCAGCAGGTCGCCCGCCTCGGGCAGACGGAGGAATTGACCCATGCCTGACACCGACCGACGATCCGCTCGCACGCTGCTCTGGGAAGTGGGCTGCGAGGAGCTGCCCTCGTGGGCCTGCGACGCCATCGAGCGCCAGCTCGGCGCGCTCGTGCGCGACGCGCTCATCGAGGCCGGGCTCTCCGTCGAGGGGGCGGAGCCCGTCGTGTGGGTCGGCCCGCGCCGGTTCAGTGTGCTCATCGAGGCGCTCGGTTCGCGCGCGGCGGTGGAGGAGCGCCTCTCCGGCCCGCCCGTGAAGATCGCGTTCGAGGGCGGCGACCCCAGCGGCGCTCCCACCAAGGCGGGGGAGGGCTTCGCGCGCAAGTGTGGCGTCGACGCCAGCGCGCTGCAGGTGGATGCGGACAAGGGCACGACCTTCGTCGAGCGCTCCGTCCCCTCCGCACCGATCGAGGAGCTGTGGCCCGCGCTTGCGGACACGATCCTCGGCAAGCTGCAGTTCGCCAAGCCGATGCGCTGGGGCTCGAGCCCGTGGCGCTTCGTGCGCCCGATCCGGTGGATGGTGACGATGCACGACGAGCGCGTGCTGGCCTACGACTGCTGGGGAGTCAGCAGCGGCCGCGTCACGCGCACGCACCGGTTCATGGGTGCCGAGCGCGAGGCGTCCCTCACCACGGCCGACACGTACGCGGCGACGCTGCGCGACTCGAAGGTCATCGTCGACCAGGCGCTGCGACGCACGGTGATCGAGGAGGGGCTCGCGAAGGCGGCGTCCGCGCTCGGTGGCACGTGGAACGACCCCGGCGGCGTCCTGCGCGAAGTCGTGCACCTGGTCGAGTGGCCGACCGTCCTCACCGGGCGATTCGACGAGCGCTACCTGGAGCTGCCCGAGCGTGTGCTCGTGACGGCGATGCAGTCGCACCAGCGCTACCTGCCGGTGGCGGCGGCCGACGGCTCGCTCGCGCCCGCCTTCCTCACCGTCATGAACGGCGACCCTGCCGCGACCGCCTCGATCCTGCCGGGCTACGAGCGCGTGCTCGCCGGTCGCCTCGACGACGCGGTGTTCAGCTTCGAGCGCGACCGCGCCCGCGGGCTCGACGACATGGCCGACGACGAGTCGCTCGCTGCGGTGGTCTTCCACGCCAAGGCCGGCTCGCTCGCCGACCGGCGCGACCGCATCACCCTCGTGGCCAAGGAGCTCGCGCGCCAGTTCGGCGTGGACGTGCGCCAGGCCTCCGATGCCGCGCGCCTGGGCAAGGCCGACCAGGTCTCGGGTGTCGTGCAGGAGTTCGCCGAGCTCGAGGGCTTCGCGGGCTCGCTGTACGCGAAGGCCGCGGGCTACGCCGACGAGGTGTGCGCCGCGATCGACCAGCAGTTCCTGCCGCGCTCGGCCGACGGGCAGCTGCCCGACCCGGGCGTGCCCGCCGTGCTGGCGCTCGCCGACAAGGTCGAGCTGCTCGTGACGATGTTCGCCATCGGCGAGATTCCCACCGGCAGCCGCGACCCGCACGGCCTGCGCCGCGCGGCGATCGGCGTGATGCGCATCGCGCTCGAGCACGACCTGCCGCTCGACCTGGATGCCGCGCTCGCCGCGGCGGGCGCCGCGATCGACGGGCAGGGGCACGCGTCCGTGGAGGCCGACCTCATCGAGCAGGTCTCGGACTTCGTCATCGACCGCGTGGAGAAGCGCCTCTCCGACGACGGCGTGCGCACCGACGCCGTGCGCGCCGCGCGTGGCGCCGGGCTGCCGCTGCTGCAGCACCTCGACGGGCTCGCCCGGGCGATCGACGTGGAGGTGCAGGGTGGCAACCCGACCTTCACCGCGGTGCTCGAGGCGCAGGACCGCTCGCGCAAGCTCATCGACAAGGCCGGCGGCATCGCCGACGGCGACGTCGACCCGACGGCGTTCGAGGTGGACTCCGAGCGCGAGCTGCACCGCATGCTCACCAAGACCACCGGCCCGCTGCACGCCGCCGTGCGCGAGCGCCGTTTCGGGGATGCGGTGGCGCTCGCCTCCGACCTCGGCCCGGCCGTCGACGCGTTCTTCTCGCGCGAGCAGGGCGTCATGGTGATGAACGACGACCAGGCCCTGCAGGACAACCGCCTGCGCCTGCTCCAGCAGGTCTGCGATGCCACCGCCCCGCTCGGCGATCTCTCACAGCTGCAGGTCTGACGCGCGGCATCTGCCAAGCCCGCTGCAACGAGCGGCTTCCCGAGTTCGATGGAGGAGTGTGTGGACTTCGTCCGGGGGGGCGCGAACCGCACAGTGGCACCGGGCTCGGGGGGAGCGCTGGGCCACCACGGCTGAGGAGCTTGGCAATGGATGCTGTCACCATGGGATCACGCGTCGCCGACGGTGTCGTGAGTGTCGCGGCTGGAGCAGCTGCCGGGCGCCCGCACCTCGAGCACGCGGCCGACGACCTGATGGGAGCGATGGAGGGCTTCGCGGTCCGCGATGCCTCGCGCGACTGGCTCGGGCGCGTCAAGGAAGCGACCCTCGTTCCGCAGGAGCCGCAGCTCGCGAAGTTGCAGCGCGCCGGCGAATCGGCGCGCGCCGCCATCACCGCGCTCGACAGCATCACCGCGACGCCCGTGGGCGCCGAAGCCGCCGACCTCTCCAGCGCCCGCCGCACGGCTCGCGGGGTCGAGCTGCTGGCGACGGACATCCATGGCGAGCTCCGCAGCGCGCTGGCCCGGGGCGCGGACTTCCGTCTCCGTGCGAATGCCAGCCCGAGCTACGGCCCGGAGTCGGGCGTGTTCGGTTGGGACTCCGATGCGGGGTCGCTCTCCGCGACGGTCCAGGTCTCGTCCGGGTCGATCCTGAAGGCGCCGTCGTACCAGGTCGGACTGCACGGATCGGCCGGGAAGCTGCCCAGCGCGCTGGGCGCGCTCGACCGTCTCGTCGATCCCACCATCGGGGTCGCACCGCGCGCGCCGATCGGCGCGAAGCTCCCCGCGCCGGTCAACCAGTACCCCTGACGCAGGTCCGTGACGCGGCGCCGCACCACTCGGGGACCTGTCGCACTACAGGTCTGACACTCGCACCGTCCCGTCGCCGGACCACGCGACAGCTGGATGTCACTTCGACTGACACGGGAGCAGTCTGCGGCGGGTTTTTGATCAACGTTCCGAAGCGTCATTGACCACGGGACGGTGCGTCGGCAATGGTCGTCCGTCCCGGGGCGCGCCGCCTGCCTCGGGGTTCACGCGATCATCGATCCGACCTCGAGGGGAAC
>JAOPYS010000155.1 GCA_025964465.1 Thermoleophilia bacterium | reverse complement strand
GTGTCAGGGTCGCGGTGCCCGCGAGGCGCTGCACCACGTTGAGCGCCGTGCGCTCGGCCTCGAGGATCGAGGCGGCGGCGCCGTCCACCGTGACCAGCACGTCGCCGGCCGCGACCCGGGTGCCGTCCGCGACGAGCTGCTCGACGTGCTCGACGTCGGCCATGCGGAACGCGACGGCGGCGATGGCGAGGCCGCAGGCGACGCCGGCCTGGCGCGCCACGAGCTGCGCGCGCATGCCGACGCCCTCGAGCGCCACGGCTGTCAGGTCGACTCCGCGACCGCCGTCGAGGTCCTCGCCGAACGCACGCCGCACGAGCTCGATGCCGGCGGCGTGCTCGGGCGGGGTCGGCTCCACTCCGGGGGCGCCGAGCATCGTCATGCCCCAGCCCCCGACGAGAGCGTCGACTGGCCGGCGCGGTCGAGGATCGCCTCGAACGTGCCGGTGCGCGGCTCCTCGCCGACGCGCTGCGCGACGTGCACCGCCCAGGCCGGGTCCTCGGCAGGGTGGTCGCTGCGGAAGTGCCCGCCCCGGCTCTCCTCGCGCACGAGCGCGGCGCGCGCGACGAGCATGGCGACCAGCACGTCCGCCGGCGTGGCGGCCGCGGCCTCGCGGGATTCGAGCGCGTCCGGGGCCAGCCGAGCGATGGCGCCCAGGCCCTCGGCGTCGCGGATCACTCCTGCGCCGGCCCACAGCAGCTCGCGGGTCGCCTGCAGGTCGGGCAGCACGTCGGGGCGCGCGGGCATCGGCGGCCGGTCGTCGACGAGCCCCGCGGGCACGTCGGTGGCGTCCGCCGCGCCCGCCGACTCGCTGGCGACGAGCCCGGCGCGATCGGCGAACACGAGGCACTCGAGGAGCGAGTTGGAGGCGAGACGGTTGGCGCCGTGCACGCCGGTGCACGCGACCTCGCCCACTGCGAGCAGGCCGCGCAGGTTGGTGCGGCCGTGCAGGCTCGTGAGTACCCCGCCCATCGTGTAGTGCGCGGCAGGTGCGACGGGGATGCGGTCGCGCGCGAGGTCGAACCCGAGCTCGGCGAGCCGGTCGGCGATCGCCGCGAACCGCTCGTGCACCATCCGGGGCTCGAGGTGCTCGAGCGAGAGGAACACGCAGCGACCGTTGGTCTCGCGGATGCGCGCGACGATGGCGCGCGTCAGCTCGTCGCGCGGCGCGAGCTCGGCGGCCGGGTGCAGGTCGGGCATGAAGCGCACGCCGTCGGCGTCGAGCAGCTGCGCGCCCTCCCCGCGCACGGCCTCGGAGATCAGGAAGCAGTCACCCTCGCCCGGCAGCGCCAGGGCCGTGGGGTGGAATTGCTGGAACTCCATGTCGGCCACGCGCGCGCCGGCGCGCCACGCCATCGCCACACCTTGCCCGCGTGAGCCGGGCGGGTTGGTCGAGCGCGCGAACAGGCTCGCGGCGCCGCCGGTGGCGAGGATGGTGTGGCCCGCCAGCAGCACGCCGTCGGGCAGGTGCGCGCCGTAGCAGCGCTCGCCATCGGCGACGAGGCCCCACGCCGGGGTGCCGTCGAGCACCTCGATGTCGGCGTGCTCCAGCACGCGGCGCACCACGGCGTCCATGATCACGCGCCCCGTGCCGCCGCCGCCCGCGTGCGCGATGCGCCGCCGCGAGTGCCCGGCCTCGAGCGCCAGCTCCAGCACCTCGCCGTGCGCGTCGAAGTCGACACCCAGCTCGCGCAGCCGCCGCAGGTGGCGCGGTGCCTCCTCCGTGAGCAGCTCGACGGCCGCCGGCCGGCACAGTCCGCGCCCGACCCGCAACGTGTCCGCCTCGTGCAGCTCGGCGGTGTCGTCGCGCCCCACTGCTGCGGCGACGCCGCCCTGTGCCCAGAACGAGGCGCTCTCGCGCAGCGACGCGCGCGTGACGATCGTCACCTTGCCCGACTCGGCGGCTCGCAGCGCGGCGTACAGCCCCGCGAGGCCGCTGCCCAGGACGAGCGTGCGTGTGGTTCGAACATCCATCCCGGGAAGTGTACGCTCGCACCGTGGACCACGCCCCATCTCCAGACGGCAGGCCCGTGCTCACCTTCGCCGACGCCGACGCGTTCGACGCGTGGCTCGACGAGCACCACGCGGACGTGGACGGGATCTGGATCCAGATGGCCAAGGCCGCGAGCGGCATCGAGTCGGTCTCGTGGAAGACGGCCGTGCCGGTCGCGCTGTGCCACGGCTGGATCGACGGCCAGCGACGCAGCCACGACGACACCTGGTTCATCCAGAAGTTCACCCCACGGCGACCACGCTCGGGCTGGTCGCAGGTGAACGTCGCGCACGTGGAGCGCCTCACGGCCGTGGGCTCGATGCGCCCGTGGGGCCTCGCCGAGGTCGAGCGCGCGAAGGCCGACGGGCGCTGGGCCGCCGCGTACCAGGGCGTCGCGTCCCGCGAGGTGCCGGCCGAGCTGCAGGCTGCCCTCGACGCCAGCCCGCGCGCCGCGGCCGAGTTCGCGACCCTCGACTCGCGCAACCGCTACGCCATGGTCTACCGCGTCCAGACCGCCAAGCGCGCCGACACCCGGGAGCGTCGCGCCGCCGAGTTCGTCGCCATGCTCGAGCGCGGCGAGCGCCTCCACTGACGCCGCCGCTCAACTCATGGTGCGAAGGAGTGGGTCAGGCCTTCCAGGCCGGGACCTCGCCGACGGTGGCGAGGTCGGCGTCGGAGACGCGCGGCGGCTCGCTCAGCATCTTGCCGAGCGTCGGGTCCTGGGCAGCGCGGCGCTGCTCCTCGGCCTTGTAGGACGAGCGCACGAGCGGGCCGGCGAACACCGAGCCGAAGCCGAGTGACATGCCGTACTCGGCGAGGTCGTCGAACTCCTCGGGCGTGACGTAGCGGTCCACCGGCAGGTGCCGCACGCTGGGGCGCAGGTACTGGCCGATCGTCACCACGTCGACGCCGCGCTCGCGCAGGTCGACGAGCACTTCCCGCAACTCATCGAGGGTTTCCCCCATACCGGCTATCAGCCCCGTCTTGGTGAGCACCGGCTCGGCCCACTCCAGCTCGCGCGACATCTCCTTCGCGCGCTGCAGGCACCACATCGCGCGCTGGTAGTCGCCCTTGGGGCGGATGCGGCGATACAGGCGCGGCACCGTCTCGGTGTTGTGCGCGTACACGTCCGGGCGCGCGTCCATCACGATGCGCAGCCCCTCCTCCTCCAGCCCCATGAAGTCGGGGACGAGCACCTCGATGCTCGTGCCCGGGCTGCGGCGGCGGATGGCGTGGATGGTCTTCGCGAACTGGGTGGCGCCCTTGTCGGGCAGCTCGTCGCGATCGACGCTCGTCACCACGGCGTGGCGGATGCCCATCTTGTGCACCGCGTTGGCGAGCTTGCCGGGCTCGAGCGGGTCGGGCTCGGTGCCGGGGATGCCGGTCGCCACGTTGCAGTAGCGGCACGCCCGCGTGCAGGTGTCGCCGAGGATCTGGAACGTCGCGGTGCCACGGCCCCAGCACTCGCCCATGTTCGGGCAGTGCCCCTCCTCGCAGATCGTGTGCAGCCCGTGCTCGCGCACGACCGCGGCCGTCTCGGCGAATCGCCCGCCGCCGGGGAGCTTGATCTTGAGCCACGGCGGCTTCGGCTCGCTCAGCGACGCGGCGCTGATCGCCTGCTTCTGCTCGCGCGTGAGGCGCCCACCGTGAGTGCCCGGGTCGACGGGCAGGACGCGCCGCGGGCGGGGCTCCTGCGTCACGGGGTCGAGCTGCATCCGTTCCAGGATGCCGACGCCGCGCGCGCCCTCCTTCACCGGCTCGCGCTCCACCTCGATGTCGGGCCACACTTCGTGTGTCCCGCATGGCTCCTCGCTCGGCCGAGCATGAGCAAGCTCATGCTCGAGCTCTCGCTTCGTCGCCATGTTGAGCTCGTCGGTCACGACGACGCCCCGACGGGCACCCGGGCGCCGATGTCGATGCGGCTCGCGCCGCGCATGCGCGGCTCGCCGGGCAGCGACACGTCCGGGTCCTCGACGGGGTGGGCGCGCGCCACGTCGGCCAGCTCGGACGCGTGCACGGTCGACACGTCGAGCCCGAAGCGCTGTGCGATGCCTTCGGCGACGGAGGCCTCGACGCTGCGCACCAGCACGGCGAGGTCCTCGGGCGAGGAGTCCTCGATCTCGAGCTCGCGCGCCAGGCTCGTCATCTCGGCGTCGGCGATGCCGCACGGCGTGAACCAGCCGAAGGGCGTCAGGTCGCACGCGACGTTGATGGCGATGCCGTGGAAGGTCACGCCACGCGTGAGGCGCAGGCCCACCGACGCGACCTTGCGCGGTCGCGGGCCCGCGAGGTCGACCCACACTCCCGGATAGCCGACGCGCCGGTCGCTCTCCAGCCCGTGCTCGGCGAGGGCACCGATGATGGCGGCCTCGAGGCGCCACACCAGCTCCTTCACGTCCCCGTCGACCATCGACAGGTCGAAGATCGGGTACGCCACCACCTGGCCGGGGCCGTGGTACGTCGCCTTGCCGCCACGCTCGACCGGAACCAGCGGGATGCTCGTCGTCCGCGCGTACGCGACCTCGTTGGGCTCCGTGCGCGTTCCGCACGTGATGACCGGGTCGTGCTCCACGAGCAGGAGCACGTCGTCGATGGCGCCAGCCTCGCGAGCCGCACGGAGCGAGCGCTGCAGCTGGGCAGCAGCTCGGTACTCGGCGCGGCCGAGGTGGCAGAGGCGGACGGGGAGGTTCGCGCGCTGTGGCATCGCCCTGCATCGTACACCCGTTCGCAGCACGCGCCTTCTCGCCGCGCGGACGCGGCCACGCGGCACGCCGCAGGGGGCCACCGAGGCGGCTGCTGCGGTGGTCGGCCCGGCCCCGTGGCGAGGCTGGGGAGACCGGCCCCGCCCGCGTCCGCACGCATGCAGCTCAACTCCGCCCTCACCGCGCAGCTCCACGTCCCGGCCACGGACCACGTCCAGGCGGTGGCCGCGCGCTCGATCCCCGCATCCGCGGCCGCGCCCGACGCGACCAGCACGGCCCTCACGAGCACGTACTACGACACGGCGGAAGGGCGGCGCGGTGTCGACCTGCTGCGCTCCCTGCACACGATCAGCGAGGAGCACCACCGCCCGCTCTCCTACGACGCCGCGCGCACCGCCCTCTTCACGACGGTGGAGGACCCCGACGACTCCAACGTGGTCACCGAC
>JAOPYS010000303.1 GCA_025964465.1 Thermoleophilia bacterium | reverse complement strand
TGCATCCCTGCACCCACGCGTCGTGCGCGAGCACGAGCACGCCGTCGGCCGTGCTGCGCACGTCGGTCTCCATCACGTCCGCGCCGAGGCGGATCGCCTCGAGGTACGCCGCGACGGTGTTCTGCAGCGCGCCGGTCGAGTGGAACCCGCGGTGCGCGGCGATCTCGGTCGCAGCGCCCGCTGGATTCGGTCCGGAGGCGAGGGCAGGGGTGGAGGAGGAGGGGAGGGGCGCCGGGGTCGCGCCGAGGTCTGGGATCCGCATGCGCGCCACATCGACGCGCCGCGCTTCCTCCTTGATGCAAGCCCGAGCCTATTGCTCGCAGTGCAGGGCCGGCATCGCGCCGTCCCGCACGCATCTCACCACTTGAGCCCGGTGATCTTGCGGAAGCGCTCGCCGATCTTGGTGGGCACCTCGTTGGCGCGCTCGGCGGTCACGGGGTTGGAGCGGTCGAAGTCGGTTTTGAACAGGTGCTCGATCTGCCCCACGAACGCTGGCTCGTCGCTCGCCAACATCAGCTCGTGGTCCCACAGCATCGCGCGCCGCGTCATGTTGAGCGACCCGGCCGAGGCGATGCCGTCGACCAGCGACACCTTCGCGTGGCTCATCCCGGGCTGCTCGTACACCTTCACCCCGGCCTTGACCAGGTCGTTGTAGAACGTCGCGCCGATCATGCCGAGCGCCCGCGTGCCGATCCAGCCCTCCGGCCCGCTCACCGCGACCCGCACGTCGACGCCGCGCTGCGCCGCCTTGGAGAGCGCGTCGACCACCGCGGGGTCCGACAGCGTCGGCGTGAGGATGTAGGCGCGGTCCTTCGCCTGCTCGAGGTTCTTGAGCAGGTGGTCGCTCGCGTTGAGGTCCTTGCCGGGGTGGTTCGCGAGGACCGACACGCCGTGCGCCGCATCGGCCGCACCCGCCGTGCCCGTCGACGCGACCGTGCCACCACCGAGCGCCCGGGCGCCGGCCGCCGCCGACGTCACCGCACCACCGAGCGTGCGCTGCACGTCGGAGACCTCGCCGCCCATGTCGACCCAGCGGTCGAGGAACTGCGCGCCGAACTGCGCCGCCGCCGGCCCGTCCACGCGCACCATCACGTCGTGCCACTTGCCGAACTTCTTGGAGAGGTTCATGCCGCCCGTGTAGGCCGTGTTGCCGTCGACCACGAGCAGCTTGCGATGGTCGACCGGGTCCATCCCCTTGACGGAGAAGCGCTTCGTCACCTGCACCTGCGCGCCGGCGTCGCGCATGCGCTGGACCATGTCCTTGCCCGAACCGACGGGCAGCACCGCGCTGCCGACCTGGTCGAGCGTCACGTGCACCGCGACGCCGTTCTGCGCGCGATCGACCAGCGCGTCCACCATCTCCTTGCCGGCGCCGGAATCGGCCAGCGAGAACATCGCGAGGTCCACCTGCCGCGTCGCGCCCTTCACGGAGCCGAGCAGCTGCGGCAGCACCTCGCCCTCGTCCGTCAGCAGCTGCACCTTGTTGCCCTGCGTGGGCGCCAGTACCGGCAGCTCCGCATCGGGGCGCGTGGCCAGGCCGACCAGGTCGTGTGGCGCCACGGCGACGCCCGTCGGCATCGTCGCGCCAGTCCGCAGGGCGGCGGCCGGGGGCAGGGCGGGGGAGACAGCTGCGATCATCTGTGACCTCTCGAGCGTGATCGGGCGCGCACCTCGCGCCGCTGCCGTTTCGTCCGTCCTGCGTCCAGCCGCGCCACCCCCGACCGCCCGGGGTCGGCCGCACGGGGCCGACGTGTGGGCCGCGTCACGCTCGCGACCCGCCCCCGCCCACGCGTGCCACGGGGGAGGGCGTACCATCGATCGTCCGAACCGGCGGGCGCGAGGTCCCGCCGCAACCCGGAAGGCGTCATGCAGGTCGACATCCCCGTGCCGCGAGTGCCGAGCCCGAAGATCACCGCGCCCCCCGCGGCGAGCGACTGGGACCAGCTCCTGCCGCCGCGCTTCCCGCCCGGCTCGCCCGAGACCGGCTTCGCCGAGACGCTCGACCACGCCGGCTGGGTCATCCCCGACGCGCTCAACAAGCCGCTCTGGGGCGCCGTCAAGCGCATCAACCACGTCCTGTTCCGCTCGCCGCCGCCGAACCCGCCGGTTCCCGAGCACGAGGGGTCGTGGAAGTTCTCCGCCATCGGCGACTACGGTGGCGGCCACTCGCCCCAGCCGCAGGAGGCGAAGAGCGTCGCTGCCGGCAACCCCGACCTGATCCTCACCCTGGGCGACAACGTCTACTACACCGGTGTCGAGGGTGAGTGGCAGCAGAAGTGGGACCCGCCGGAGATGTTCGGCGACCTGCGTCGCAACTTCCCGATCATGCCGTCGCTCGGCAACCACGACCTGCGTCGCGAGCCCGACGGCGTCCCCTACTTCAAGCGCTTCCCGGAGCTTGGGGGCAACCGCTACTACTCGTTCGACCACAAGGGCGTTCACTTCGTCTCGGTGAACTCCAACGAGTCGCTCGAACCGGGCAGCACCCAGCTGCGCTGGATCGAGCAGGACCTCGCGAAGAGCCAGAGCGACTGGAAGGTGCTGTTCTTCCACCACCCGCTCTTCGCCGGCGGCCCCGGTGACCTCGGCAAGACGAAGGACTACCTCGGGCCGATCATCGCCAAGTACGGGGTCGACCTGGTCCTGACGGGCCACGAGCACAACTACCAGCGATCCAGGCCGATCAACGAGAACGGAACGATCGAGGTCATCGCGGGCGGCGGCGGGCAGTCGCTGCACCCCTTCATCAAGCCGCAGCCGGCACACAACGCGTACCGCGACGTCGACTTCGGGCACGTCGAGGTGGAGGTCGCCGGGGACGAGCTGATCGGCCGCTACGTCGTCATCGACGGCTCCGTTCGGGACACGTGGGTGATCCACAACAACACCCCCGGGCACCCCGCCACCGGCGCCGCGGTGCAGGCCGGCGCCGGGGCTGGTGCGGTGACCGAACCAGCACTGCCGCACCCGGATCCCACCCCCGCTACAGTCTCCTCTTCAGGCGTCACGGTCCCTGCGACGGGGTCGGGCGAGGTTGCCGAAACAGGTGGGGGAACAGATGTCGCAGGAGGTGTCAGCGGTCCTTGATCGCACGACCACGCACTGCTCGATGTGCCGTCGGTCGGTGCTCATGGGCGAGCCGCTGATCCCGTTCCACGACCCGCGCGCCGACCGCCAGGTCGCCGTGTGCGAGCTGTGCCGCGGCCGCGCCCGCACGCGTGGCTGGACCGAGGCGGGCGAGCCGACGCGCCGCCGGGGTGGCTCGCGCCTGCGCGTGGAGCACGTCGCGCCGCTCCAGGCCGCGCCCGCCGAGCAGCACGCCGCCGACATCACCCCGACGCAGGCC
>JAOPYS010000150.1 GCA_025964465.1 Thermoleophilia bacterium | reverse complement strand
CAGGTCGGGCCGGTGCTCGACGAGACCGACTTCGACGCGGACATGGTCGAGCAGCGCATCCACGAAGGCGCGCAGGGCATGCCGCCGATGCTGCTCGAGGGCGACGAGGCGCGCGGCGTGGCCGAGTACGTCGCGGCTGCGGCGGCGCAGGCCCAGGGCAAGTAGCTCCGGCCCCGCGGGCCGCCAAGCGGCCGATGATCGTCAGGCGCTGTGGTGCACCGCGGTGGTGACCAACGGCCACACCGCGAGGAAGTGACACGTCGCGGCCGCCACCACGAAGGCGTGGAACACCTCGTGGAACCCGAAGATCCGCGGCAGCGGGTTGGGCTTCTTGAACAGGTACACCAGCGCCCCGAACGTGTAGAGCGCGCCCCCGACGATCGTCAGGGTGAACGCCTGCGTCGACATCTGCCGCAGCGCGGGCAACATGGCGAGCGTCGCCCAACCCATGCCGACGTACATCGCGACCATCATCCAGCGGGGCTGCGTGGCCATGATCCATCGCAGCGTGATGCCGGCAGCGGCCAAGGTCCAGATCATCGCGACGGCCGCGACGCGCCAGCCTCCCTGGAGGGCCAGCAGTGCGATCGGCGTCGCCGACGAGGCGATCAGCACGAAGATCATCGAGTGGTCGAGCTTGCGGATGCGCTGGTACGCGCCGGGCCGCCACCGGATGCGGTGGTACATGGCACTCGTGCCGAGCGCGAGCGCGAGGCCCGCGCCGTAGATCAGGGATGCCACGAGCTGGATGGCCGCGCCGGCCTGGATCGCCATCGCGAGCCCCGCACCGATGGCGGTGAAGAAACCGAGCAGGTGGGAGATGCCGCGCAGCAGCGGGCGGGCCAGGTAGGCCTCCCACAGGATCGCGGCCTCGTCGCGGAGGTGGGCGAACTCTTCTCGAACGTCGTCACGGGTCATGGGCACACCGTACCCGCCAGGCCAGCCGTGCGCACGAAGGTCGTGTTCCATTCCGAACATCGAGGTCGACGCCGCGCCAGCGGGCGGTGACACGACCCACGGGCCGTGCGATGAAAGGGGTGTCCAACACCCGTGAGGCGCACATCACGACCCACGCGCCCCACACCCAGATCGACGCCATGCCGCGTCGGGTGAGCACCCGAAACTCACCCGGCACCCAAGTCCATGACGTCAGGTGACGCCGGTCCCGTTCGCATTCCACCTCGAGCGAGCGGGACCGGTGACGCCAATCAGCGCTGCCGTGCGCCGCGCTCGCGCGAGCGCCGCCACCCGGCCGAGATCCACCACGCGGCCAGCGCGACGGCGAGCCCTCCGAGCGAAACCGGGATCCAGACGAATCGCTGCAGGCCCCGATCGTGCCCGTCCCGCGACGGCACGTGGCGGGCGCCAGCGGCAGGGCTCTCGGCCCAGGCGCGCACGCCCAGCAGGGCGCGCGGGGTCGCGCGGACGTCCTCGGCGCGGAAGGGGTGGTTGCCAACCTCCACCAGCAACGCAACGCGGGTCGGCGTGGCGCCGCGCTCGACGTGGATCGTCGATGTCACCCGCGGCTGCGCGTCCCCTCGGGTTCGCCCGATGCGCAGTCGCCCGATCGCGCGATACGCGACCCCGGTCGTGCGATCGGTCCAGCGCCGGGTCTCGTCGATGCGCTGCACGGGCTCGACGCGGTCACCGACCCGCCGCTCGGCGCGGGGCAGGTCGCGGCGCGCGGCGTCACCTTCGGGCAGCGACGCCGGCACCAGCAACGTCACGTCCTGGGCGATGCCGCCGTCGGTGCTCAGCTGCGCGTCGATCGTGTCACCCGAGCCGAGGAGCGTGGCGTGCACCAGGCGCGACTGCTGCCCCGTCCCGAGGTCGAGCTGCAGCGAGCCCGGCGGGGCCACGTACAGCGAGTGGGCGAGCGCGACGCCCGGCAGCAGCAACGCGAATGCCGCAGTGATCACCGCGACCAGCGCGGTGGGACGGGGCGATCGGGGTCGGGCGCGGCGCATCGCGCCCGAGCGTATCCCGAAACGACGACGGGCCGGCGCAGAGCGCCAGCCCGTCGTGGGGGAAGTTCTCGCCGGCGAGGGGGCGCCGGCGAGATGGGTCGTGCTCGAAGGCGTCAGACGCTGAAGGCGCGGGGGAACGCCTTGACGTCGACGTCGACAGGGCTGGGGTCGAAGCCGGTGGGCTGCGTCGCCGCGAGGATGCGCGGCACGTCGTCGCCGACCGGGGTGTCGGGACCAACGGGCAGGCCCTGCAGCCACGGCGGCACGATGCCGGGGTTGCGACCCGGGGCGGCCGTGCGGGCCGGTGCGGGCGTCGCCTGCAGCCACGGCGGCACGATGCCGTCGTTGCCGCCACCCTGGAGCCAGGGCGGCACGATGCCGGGATTGCGGCTGGGGGCGGGCGCCGCGGTGCGGATCGTCGCGAGCGTCTCGACCGGGCGGACCGGGAGCATCTTCATCTCGTGATTCCTTTCGTAGTTCTCTCCGTCGCGGCCCCTCCGGCTGCGACTGGTTGAACTATTTCAGGTCCACCGGACGCAATGCAAGAAGATTTCCGAGATCGTACCCCCGGATTCGTCACTTTCTGCGCATTCCCGCAGCTGGGACCCGCCGAGGGCGGGAAATCCTTCGAATGACGCGAGCCGAGCACACGCGACGTTCAGCCCCACGACTTGGAGCGCATGCGACCCGGCGCCCGCCCGCGCAGGTCGCGCGGCAGGCGGTGCACCTCGCGGGCGATCAGGTTGACCACGCGGTCATGACGCTCGAGCCGCCCACGGATGCGCACGATCGGCTCGCCGCGCACCGTGGTCCGCTCGGCCTTGTAGAGCTCCGGGCCGACGATCACGTTGATCGCCCCCGTCTCGTCCTCGAGCAGCAGGAACACCACGCCCTTCGCGGTGC
>JAOPYS010000115.1 GCA_025964465.1 Thermoleophilia bacterium | reverse complement strand
AACTGCGGCGCTGGTAAGAAGGACGTTGCGACGGTCGACTCGTTCGACAAGGTCGTCGGCTGCGAGCGGGTCATCCGGAAGTAGGACCCGACCGAGCAGCTCAGGCCTGCTTCGCCCGCTGCGCCGCCTCGATCTCGTCGTTGGTCTGGTCCAGCACGCCCGTGCGCAGGTACTGCACCATTCGTGGCATCTCGGCGACGTAGTTGTGGGGCTCCGCCAGCAGCGGTCGCAGCGCCGGCACCTCGCGCAGCTGGGTCTGCAGGAGCAGGAGACCGTGCAGCGGGTTCGCGAGGATGGCCGCCGCGACCAACCCCAGGTGCTGCATCAGGTGTCCGGTCTTGACGGCCGACATCGCATCCAGGCCGGTGCGCGCATTGCCGGCGACCGGCATCGTGATCTGGTCGCTGACGTGGTTGATGACTTTCACGCGCGGGTCGTGCCCGTCCGTGTACTGGTGGCGCGCGAGCCACGGGTGGCCGACCGTGATCGCACGCGTGACGAGGTCCGCGTCCTCGGGGTTGGCCATCGCCTCCCCGATGATCCATGCGCCCTGGCTGAGCCCGGCCAGCAGCAGGCGCGGGCGCGGCAGACCGGCGGCGTCGAGCTGCGCGAACCGCTCGCGGATGCCGGCGAGCATGAGCCGCATGGTCGCGAGGCCCGTCGGCAGTGAGCGACCGAGGTCCCACGATGCCTCGTAGGGCATGTGGGAGACGGACGCGTCGCCCGAATCGCCGTAGATGTAGCCCGCCGCGCGCGCGAAGTCGCGGTGCACGCCCGACCCGTCGGTGCCGGGGATCCACAGCACCACGTCCCGCCGCGAGAAGTCGATCGCCGCGACGGCGGCCTCCGCGTCGCGGTGTGCGCGCGCCCAATCGGTCGTCCACGGCCCGCCGGCTCGGCTGAAGTCGCCGAGCGGCAACGTGGCGGGCAGGTGCAGTGGCAGCGCCGGCAGGAGGGAAGCGAGGGCGCTTCGGCGCGCGTGAGGCGCTCCGTTCGCCGCGTGGGCGTGGCCACCCATGTGCATGCGTCGATGCGCGTGTGTCGCGCCGATCCGTGCGAGCTGTCCCATCCGTCGCCCCCGTCCAACGAGGTTACGCCCCCGTAACCTGAACGGTGGACGGTACCTCGCGCGGCGGGGTCGTGCGGCAGCACCCACGGCTCACTCGGTTCACGAAGTGGAATGTTCAAGGAGTGATAGGTTGCCCTGGCCCTGTACCGCACCCGGGAGATTCACGTGCTTCGTAGGACCCTCGTTCACGGAGCCGTCGCGCTCGCCGCACTCCTCCTCCCGGCTGCCGCCTCGGCTGCCGTCACGGCCACGACCGTCACGAGCCCGAGCGACCACTCGTTCCCGTTCTACGACGGCCTCGCCCAGACGAAGGGCGTGTTCGCGGGGACCGCGCCCGGAGCGTCGAACGGCGACCTCGTCGACGTCGAGTGCGTCTACGCGAACACCCCCACCGCCTCGAGCTTCAAGATGGTCCTCCTGAACCTGGTCGTGACGGGCGGGGTCTGGGCGTCCGCGCCGGTCAGCCTGATCTCCATCGCCGACGAGTCGTGCGACCTTCGCGCCGTCCCGCACGGAGTCCACCCGGCCCTGGGCGCGGCGGCCTTCCCGACGGTGCGCGTGGACGTCATCTACGACCGAGCGAACATCCTGTCGGGGCATGAGAACAACTACGAGGTGGCGTCCGGCCTCGACGACGGCTACGTCGACCTCGAGTCGTTCGCCGGCTGCGGCATCAACTCGATGCGGCTCTACGGCACGTCGGCCGGCGTGCGCGTCACCAGCGAGTACCTCTTCAACTGCAACGACTACGTGTCGAACGTGCGCCTCACGCCGCCCACCGAGGCACAGCGCTGGATGATGACGGTCGACGGTGGTCGGGCCCTCGCACCCGCGAGCGAGACCCCCTCGCTTCCCGGCGCACAATCCATCACCCATCAGGGTTCCGTGAGCGCTGCGGGCGTGGTGACCGTCACCTCGTCCGAGCCGATGATGACGTGCGGCTCGCTGGTCGACCCAGCAGACCCGCTCTCCGCCTGCGCCACGTACGCGCCGGTCGGCGTCACGCTCGACCGGACGATCACGGTCGGCGCGAAGGGCCGCACGGTCCGCTTCGCCGACACGTGGCGGAGCACGGACGGCGCTCCTCACGCCGTCGACTACTGGACGGAGGATGACGTCGTGGACCCGGTCGCCGGCTCCAACTCGTTCCAGCTGCCCGGAGACTTCGCCCATGCGATTCGCGCGGTCGACGAGGTCGACACGGTCCCAGCGGGCCCGGGCACGGCCTTCATCCGCACCAAGAGCGACGTGGCGGACAACAGCCTGCAGTTCGCGCAAGGCGCCATCACCTGGGACGTGGCGCCGGACAAGGTGTGGTTCGGGGGCAGCTTCTACGCGTACTTCCACCACGCCGTGTCCGTCCCGGCCGGGGGGTCGGCCGCCACGATGCACCGCCAGTACGCCATGTCCGACACGCTGGCCCAAATGGCGGACTTCGTGGCGAAGGCCCCCGACCTGTTCATCAGCCCGACGGTCGCCATCACGTCGCCGACTGACGGCGCCGCGCTGACGGGGAGTCCCGTCACCGTGAGCGGGACCGCGACCGACAACGTCGGAGTCGCGTCGCTCGAGGTGAACGGCGTTGCGACGCCCGTCGTCGCCGGTGCGTTCAGTGCTCCGCTCGCGCTCGCCGCGGGAAGCAACACGATCACGGTGGTCGCCACGGATGCCGTTGGCAACGAGACCGCGGCATCGGTGATGGTCACGTACGCGGCGCCGGTCGTAGTGCCGCCGGTCGTGGTGCCGCCCGTCGTGGTGCCGCCGGCCGTCGTGCCGCCGGTGGTGACGCCGCCGCTGCAGCGGCTGTTCACCGGCACGAAGGGCACGGACGTGCTCGTGGGCAACGCCGCGGCGAACGAGCTCAACGGGCTGGGGGGCAACGACCGCCTGTTCTGCGGCGTGGGCGGTCGGGACGTCGTCGACGGGGGACCCGGCAACGACTACCTCGACTGCGTCGAGCCGTTGGCGCAGGCCACGGGCGGGCGCGACATCGTCAACTGCGGCGCGGGCGCGAAGGACATCGCCCTCGTCGACCCGTTCGACACGGTGCTCGGGTGCGAATCGGTGACGCGCGTGTGGACGGGCGGCTCCGCGCCGGACACGTTCAGGGGCACGAAGGCGAACGACCGCTTCGACGGCCGCGGCGGCAACGACAAGGTCACCTGCGGCGGCGGCATCGACAGCGCGCTGGGCGGTCCCGGCAACGACACGATCAGCTGCGCGGACACCGGCACGCCGGCTGCGCGCCGGAAGGGGCACGACGTCGTCAACTGCGGCGCGGGCAAGCACGACGTCGCCATCGTCGACGCGTTCGACAAGGTCAGCGGCTGCGAGACGGTCGTCCTGCGCTGACGACCCGCTGCGTCACGCCGCGGCGGCGGCCCACGCGAACCCGGCCAGCACCGATGCGGTGCTCGCGGCCGGCGCCGTCGCCACCACGCCGGAGACGAGCGGCAGGTCGCCGGTGCGCAGGTACTCCACCGCGCGGGTCATCTCGTTGTCGTAGACGTGCGGGTCGCGGATCAGCCCGCCGACCACGGGGATGTGCTGCAGCAGGCTCTTGAGCAGCTCCACGCCGTGCTTGGGGTTGGCCGACAGCGCCGTCACGACGTCACCGACCTTCGACAGGCCCAGGGTGCGGATGGCGATCATCGCGTCGAGCGCGACGGTCGGGTCGCCGTTGACCGGAAGCGCCACCTGGTCGCCGGCGTGGTTGACCACGCGCACGCGCGGATCCTCACCCGCCGTGTACTGGTGCTTGGCGAGCCACGGGTGCCCGACGAGGATGGCGCGGTCCACGACCTTGCCGTCCGTCGGGTCGGCCATCGCCTCGCCGATGATCCACGCGCCCTGGCTCTCGCCCGCCAGCAGCACGCGGTGGTCGCCGCCCCGCGCGGCAATACCCTGCAGCACCAGCCGCAGCGTGGCGATGCCGGTCGGCAGGCTGCGGCGAAGGTGCCACGAGGCCTCGTACTCCACCGCCACGACATTGCTGCCCTGGCCGCGGTAGCTGTCGCGGACCGCCGCGGCGAACGCGGGTTGCACGCCGTGGTTGGAGGTGCCGGGCACCCACACGACGATGTCGCGCTTGGAGAAGTCGATCGCGTCGAGGACCTTCTCGGCCTCTGCGTGCGCGCGCTCCCAGTCGATCTCCCACTCGCCGCCGGCCTTGGTCGGGTTGGGGATCGGGAAGGTGCGATAGGTGTGCGCCGGGCTCGTGGGCAGCTGCAGTCCGCTGGCCACGTGCTTGGGGGCGATGGTGAGGAACGGCGGGATGGCGGCTGCGGCGGCTGGGCGGGCCGTGGCCCGTCGTCGCTTCGCCACCACGTGTGTGCGGTCGACCTGCATGCGACCCCCATCGGTCCCCAACCGAGCATGCTTGAGGTCTAGATCCCCCGTCCTCGATTCAAAAACCCCTGCACACAGCGGCGATTTCTTGGGATCGGCCAGATCCGCCCAGCGCCTCGTCGCGTTTGCTTGGCCCCGCGCCACGGATGCGTCCTTTGGGAACCGGCCGGTTGGACGCAGGGAGCGGATAGGATTCTCGAATGACTTCTCCCAAGCGCGTCCTCGTCACCGGCGGAGCCGGGTTCATCGGCAGCCACTTCATCCGCCTGCTCATGGCCGAGCACCCGACGACGGAGGTCGTCAACCTCGACGCGATGACCTACGCGGCGAGCCACGAGAACGTCGCCGAGGCCGCCGATGACCCCCGCTACTCCTTCGTGGAGGGCAACATCGCGGACGCCGAGGTCGTGGGTCGCGCCATGAAGGGCGTCACGCACGTCGCGAACTTCGCCGCGGAGAGCCACGTCGACCGCTCCATCCACGGCGCGGTCGATTTCATCCACACCGACGTGCTCGGCACGTACGTACTGTGCGAGGCCGCCAAGCGGGAGGGCGTCGAGCGCTTCCTGCAGGTCTCGACCGACGAGGTCTACGGCTCGATCGACCAGGGCTCCTTCACCGAGGAGCACCCGCTCGAGCCCAGCTCGCCCTACTCGGCGTCCAAGGCCGGCGGCGACCTGCAGGCGATGGCATACATGCACACGTTCGGGCTGCCGGTGATCATCACGCGCGGCTCCAACACGTACGGCCCGAACCAGTACCCGGAGAAGCTCATCCCCCTGTTCGTGACCAACGCGCTCGACGGGCAGAAGTTGCCGGTCTACGGCGACGGCTCGCAGGTGCGCGACTGGATCCACGGGCGCGACCACGCGAACGGCATCCTGTACGCGCTGCTCGGCGGCACGCCCGGCGAGGTGTACAACATCGGTGGCGGCAACGAGCGCACCAACATGTGGATCACGCAGCAGATCCTCGAGCAGACCGGCGCGAGCGACGCGCTGATCACCTACGTCGAGGATCGCCTCGGCCACGACGTGCGCTACTCGCTCGACACGAGCAAGGCGCAGCGCGAGCTCGGGTGGAAGCCGGAGATCGCCTTCGACGAAGGCTTGGCCCAGACGGTGCAGTGGTACAAGGAGCGCCGCGACTGGTGGGAGCCGATCAAGTCGGGCGAGTACAAGGAGTTCTACGAGAAGCAGTACGCCGGCAAAGTCTGAGCAGAGTCACGCGTCCGGCGCGACGACGGTGAACGTCACGGGCGCGAGGTAGCTGCCCGGAACGCGACCAGGTTCGACGCGCATGCCGAAGTCCAGGCGGGCGCGCGCGGTGGTGGTGCCCGACGGTGCGTGGGCGATCAGCGCCGCCGGCAGTGCTGCGGAGGACGGGACGGCGCGCCACGGATCGACGCCATTCGCGCCACACGATCCGGTCGCCTGCCAGGAGCTGGGGTCGGTCGTCGCGCCACCGTCGGCAGCGAGCAGGCAGGCCGCGAACATGCCGCCGCCGGGCGCCGTCCAGCTGCCACCGCTCCCGGGCTCGGGGACGGGGTTCGACGCCGAGGTGAGCACCTGTCCGTTGGTGCCGCCCCCGTCACTCGCAATGACGAACGTGGCGTCGTCGACCGCCGCCACCCCACGCAGGCTCTTGGTGGTCGGGCTCGGAACGGGCACCCACGTGGCGCCTCCGTCCGTGGTGCGCAGGATGACCCCGCCGTCGCCGACGGCGACTGCGTGCGTCGCAGATGAGGTCGTCAGCTCCCAGAGCGTCGATGCCGTGCCACTCGACTGCGCTGCCCACGTCGCGCCCGAGTCGTCCGATCGGTAGATGGTGCCGCCGGTCCCCACGCCGAGCAGCGAATCGGCATCGAGCAGCTCGAGGGCGAGCAGCGAACCGCCCGGGACGACGGAGGCGATCGTCACCCCGTCGTCGGAGCTTCGGTACACGCGGGTGCCGGCAGTGACCCACACGCCCCCACGTCCGTCCGCCTTGACGTCCCACGCCGTGGAACCTGTCCCGAGCGCGAGCGACGTCCACGTGGCTCCCGCATCGGGCGTCCGGTAGGCGAGGCCCGAGTTGCCGACGACGTACGCCTCGTTCGCGGAGACCGCCGCAACGCTGCGCAGCGTGCCCGACAACGGACCCGGCGGCACGATCGTCCAGGTGGCACCGCCGTCGACGGTGCGCAGGATCCGCCCCGAGTCACCGACCGCCCACGCGGTGCTGGGGTCGACCGCATCGATCGCGTGGATGTGCGTCGCGATGCCAGAGGACTGCGCGGTCCACGATGCGCCGAAGTCGTCGGAGCGCAGGATGCGACCGGTGTACCCCGTGGTCCAGGCGCGCCCGCCGGGCAGGGCGTCGACCTTGCGGAGGTTGTCGGTCGAGGTGCCGGTGATGTCCACGTCCCGCACGGCGAGTCGGACCATCGCGGCGCCGAAGCCGTCGGTCTGTGAGACCCGCAGGTTGGAGCTGTCGTTGCTGGAACCGAAGCGGATGTCGCAGGGGATGGAGGAGATCGATGAGCTGCCCGGCATGATGGTGCCCAGGTCGGTCCGCCCCACGGATCCGGGCAGGCAGGCCGAGACGTCGAGCGTCGTGGAGCTGGGAACCGTCGCGCCGACGACGGTGCCCGACGTCGCGCCAGCCGCATCGCCGCCACCTGCGGCCACGGCGCAGAGCGCGCCGACGAGCAGCGCGAGCGCGGGTATCCTGTATCGGGGGACGGGACTCACCGGAGGTGCATCGGCCGGGGCCCGTGACGAATGAGCGCACCAGCGAACGTGCCGCCTGTCGAAGGAGTCGCATGCGAGGAGCACGACACACCAGGATCGCCCTCGCGCTCGCCCTGGGGTGCCTGGTCGTCCTGCCCGCGCTGGCTCAGGCGGCGCCCGCAGCTCGGTACCGCGTCTCCGGCGCGCGCTGGCCGGGCACGACGATTCGCTACTACAGCACGCTCGACTCGAGCTGGAACTGGAGCCTGGACCACGCGGTCGCGTCGTGGAACTCGAGCGGCGCGGCCGTGCGGTTCGTCCCGACGAGGTCGCGTGCGAGCGCACAGCTGACGATCGGGCTCGAGCGACCGCACGGCGCCGAGCTCGCGCACGCCACCGTGGGGCGCCACGCCGGGGCGACGCTGCGCATCGGCAGCCGCACGGCGCGCACCACCGTCGCGGCGCGACCGTTCACCACGCACCTGTTCGCGCACGAGCTCGGGCACGTGCTCGGGCTCGACCACGTGCCGGCGACCGCGTCCTGCACCGTCATGACCGCGCGGCTGCTGCCCGCCTGCGTCGCCGCGCAGGTGCCGCGCGCCGGGTACTTCGACTGCTCGCCCCTGTCGATCGACGACGTGCGCGGCGCGGTGCGCCTCTACGGCGGTCGCGTGAAGGCCCCGCCGCTTCGCCGCCCCTGCGCGTACGCGCCCCTGCCGCCGGCGCTGCTGCGGGTGACGCTGCAGCCGCGCAGCTCGGCCACCGACGTGGGCACGTTGACGTGGGTCGCGCCCCGCACCCAGCTCGGCACGTGGCAGACCGTCGTGGAGCGCCGCACCGGCCCGGGCTGCACCACCGTCGCCAAGGTCTGGACCCTCGCCCCTGCAACGACGCGCCTGTTAGACGCCTATCGCCCAGCGGACTCCGACGGCGCCATACCGGCCGGCCCGGTCTGCTACGACCTCTACACGCGCAACACCGCGCAGCGAACCAGCCCGCGGCGACGCGTCACCACGACGTGGTCGCCGCCCGCGCTCGCCGCACCGGCGGGCATCTCCCTGCGCGAGTGGCCCGCTTCGACGGTCGACTACGCGTTCAGCGCGACCCTGCCGGACACCGCATCGGTGCGCGTGCAGTGGGGCGCAGCCGGCGCCTGCCCCGCGACGGTCGACGAGGGCACGGCGATCACCACTTCGTACGTCGACGGACTGGGCCCCGTGCTCCTGTACGTCCCGACGGGTCCGGGGTGCTTGTCCTGGTTCTCCGTCGACCCGTCCGGCGCCGAGTCGACGAGCGCGCCCACGCAGCTGGCGATCACGCACGCCGACGCGCCGCCCGGCTGACGCGGCGCTACTGGTCGTCGAGGACCGTGTGGCGCCCCGCCTCCACGTCGACCGACGTGCCACGCGCCAGCCCGCCGATGTGGTTCGGGTCGCGTGGCGCCTCCGGCCCCGGCAGGAACCGCGTCGCGATCGTCAGCAGCAGGTGCACCACGCCCAGGCCGATGAACCACGCCGTGGCGCGGCCCTCGTCGGAGAAGTCGAACAGGAAGGGCGACGCGATCAGGAAGAGGGCGAGCACGTAGTCGAGCACCACGTGGATCATGATCGGCATCTGGTTCACGATGCTCGTCGGGCCCTCGGTGGTTGCCGCCACGACGAGCACCACGACGCCGACCGCGACGGACAGGTACGTCGCGGCGTCGCTGTGGAAGTCGAGCAGGAACGGCGCGAGCAGGAAGGCGATCGCCGCCAGGTACTCGATGACGCCGTGGACGAACAGGGGAATCGGTCCGGAACGAAGCATGCGGAGTTGGTACCCATGCACGAGGGCTGGCAAGCTGCGGGTTCGTTCGACCGTCCGTTCAAGGCGGAGCACCACTCGAG
>JAOPYS010000079.1 GCA_025964465.1 Thermoleophilia bacterium | reverse complement strand
GGGAGGGAGACGCACGAGGAAGTTCGGCGCCGGATCACGGGAGGGAGGGAGGAGGTGATCCGGCGACTGGCGTGGCGCCCTGTCGCGTTGGTGCCGGTACGTTGTGGAGGGAGGTGCCTGAACTTCGACGCGCCCCGTCCGCCGGTTCGTAGCGCAGGCCCGCCGTGGCCGCCCCGCGACACCCCCGTGGCCGCCTCGGCCCAGCGAGGCCCCCGCCCCGCCCCCGCCGAGTGGAACAGGTGTCGCGGTCACGATGACGTTCGTTCCGCTCGGCGTGGGCTCGAGCGTTGAGTGGAACGCGAGTCGCTCCCACGATGACGTTCGTTCCACTCGGCGCGGGCTGGCGTGGGTTCGCGCGGGCTGGGCGAGGGGGCTCGCGGTCAGGCGTCGCGCAGGGCGAGGTCGAGCACCTGCGACACGTGGTCGACCAGGTGGATCGTGATGCCCTTGGAGAGCGTTGCGGGGATGTCGCGCGCGTCGCCGGCGTTGCGGTCCGGCAGCACGACGTGGCGGATGCCCGCGCGCTGCGCGGCGAGCACCTTCTGCTTCACGCCGCCGATGGGGAGCACCTCGCCGTGCAGGGTGACCTCGCCGGTCATCGCGAGGTCGTCGCGCACCGGCACGCCGCGCCACAGCGACGCGAGCGCGGTGGCCATCGCCACGCCCGCGCTCGGGCCGTCCTTGGGGATGGCGCCCGCGGGCACGTGCACGTGCAGGTCGTGCTCGGCGAACCAGTCGGCGTCGTCGGCGGCGTAGCCGCGCAACCAGGTGAGTGCCGCGCGCGCCGACTCCTCCATCACCTTGCCGACCTGCCCGGTGACGAGCAGCTTGCCGGTGCCCGGCGTGGCGGCCGCCTCGATGAACAGGATCTCGCCGCCCGCGCCCGTGACCGCGAGGCCCGTCGCCACGCCAGCGCGGCGCGTGCGCCGTGGCCCCTCGTGCTCGAATCGGCGGTGCCCAAGCAGGTCCTCGAGCTCGTCGGCGGCGAACGCCACCTTCGGCGCCCGCGCCCCGTTGCTCGACCCGGCGCGTGAGTCGGCGATGCGTCGCGCCGCCTTGCGCGCCAGCGCGCCGAGGCGCCGGTCCAGCTCACGCACGCCGGCCTCGCGCGTCCAGCCCTCGATGAGCGCCTCGATGGTGGCCGCCGGGATCGACACGCGCGACTTGGGCAGCCCGTGCTTGCGCAGCTGCTCGGGCACGAGGTGGCGGCGAGCGATCTGGAGCTTCTCCTGCTCGGTGTAGCCCTCAAGCACGATCACCTCCATCCGGTCGCGCAGCGCGGCGGGGATGGTGTCCATCGCGTTGGCGGTGCAGATGAACAGCGCGCGCGACAGGTCGAACGGCACGTCCAGGTAGTGGTCGCGGAAGGCGAAGTTCTGCGCCGGGTCGAGCACCTCGAGCATCGCGCTGGAGGGATCGCCGCGCCAGTCCGAGCCCATCTTGTCGATCTCGTCGATCATGAACACCGGGTTGTTGGCGCCCGCGTCGCGCAGCGCACGCACGATCGACCCGGGCAGCGCACCCACGTACGTGCGGCGGTGCCCGCGGATCTCGCTCTCATCGCGCACGCCGCCCACCGACACCTGCGCGAACTCGCGCCCCATCGCCGCGGCGACGGAGCGCCCGAGCGAGGTCTTGCCCACGCCGGGCGGGCCCACGAAGCACAGCACCGTCCCGCCGCTCATCGTCCCGCCCGTGAGCTGGGAGACGGCGAGGTGGTCGAGGATGCGCTCCTTCACCTCGTCGAGGCCGTAGTGGTCGCGGTCGAGCACCTCGCGCGCGCGCACGAGGTCGAGGCTGTCGGCCGTGGAGCGCTGCCACGGCAGCTGCGCGATCCACTCCAGCCACGTGCGGATCACGCCGTGCTCGGCGGACTGTTCGGGCGTTCGGCCCAGGCGCCGCAGCTCGCGGTCGGCCTGCGTGCGCACGACCTCGGGCAGGCCGGCGGCGTCGAGCGCCTCGCGCAGCTCGCGCTGCACGTCCTCGTCGCCCTCGCCCAGCTCGTCGCGGATCTGGTCGAGCTGCTTGCGCAGGAAGTACTCGCGCTGGGACTTGCTCAGCTCCTCGTGCACCTCGCCCTGGATCTTCGACCCGAGCTCGAGCAGCTCCAGCTCGCGTGAGAGCAGCCGCAGCACGAGGCGCTGGCGCTCGTGCAGGTCGACGCACTCCAGCACGCGCTGGCGGTCGGCAAGCGCGAAGCGCACGGTGGAGGCGACGAGGTGGCACAGCTCGCCGGGCTCCTCGACGTTGGCGGCGACGATGGCCAGCTCGTCGGGCAGGTACGGCGCGTGCTCGATCGCCTCCACGAAGGTCGAGACGATCTGGCCGTGCAGGGCGCGCACCTCGTCGGCGTCCTCGTCACCCGTGTCGGGCAACTCGGTGACGCGGAACGTGAAGAACGGCTCGCGCTTCGTCGCCTTCTCCGCCAGGCGCACGCGCCGCACGCCCTGCACGAGTGCGCGCACGGTGCCGTCGGGCAGCGCGATGCGGCGGTGCACGACCACCTCGGTGCCGACGCGGTACAGGTCGTCGGGCTCGACGTCGTCCAGGTCGTCGACGTCCTCGCGCTGCACGGTGGCGAGCACAACGCGGTCTGAGTCGTTGCCGGCGAACTCCAGCAGCCGCACGCTCGCGTCGCGCTGCACCACGAGCGGCGACATCGAGTCCGGGAAGACGACCGTGTCCTTGAGCGGCAGCACCGGCAGCACCTCGCCGCGCTCGCGACGCGCACGCTTGGCGGGAGCAGCGGCGGCAGGGCGGCGGGGGCGCGAGGTCGGGGCCATCAGACGTTCGATGCTAGTGGATCGCCGGGCGAGGGTAGTGGCGATCCATGCGATACCTCGTCACCGGCTGCGCCGGATTCATCGGATCATCCATCACCGACGCGCTGCTGGCGGACGGGCACGAGGTGGTCGGCGTCGATTGCTTCACCGACTACTACGACCCGGGGCGCAAGCGGGCGAACCTCGCGGGCGCCAGCGACCACGACGCGTTCACGCTGCACCGGATCGACCTGGCCTCCGACGCGATCGACGCGGACCTCGTGTCGGTGGACGGGGTCTTCCACCAGGCGGCGCAGGCGGGCGTGCGCGCGAGCTGGGGTGCGGAGTTCCGCACCTACACCGACTGCAACGTGCTGGCGACGCAGCGGCTGCTGGAGGCGGTGGCGCGGCGCGACGACGGCCCCGTGCCGGTGGTCTACGCCTCCTCCTCCTCGGTCTACGGCAATGCGGAGGCGCGCCCCACGCGGGAGGACGCGCTGCCGGCGCCGATCTCGCCGTACGGCGTGACCAAGCTGGCGGCCGAGCACCTGGTCGACACGTACCGTCACGAGTTCGGCGTGCCGGGCACGAGCCTGCGCTACTTCACGGTGTACGGCCCGCGGCAGCGGCCCGACATGGCGTTCCACAAGTTCGCGAAGGCGGCGCTCGAGGGCACGCCGATCGGGGTGTTCGGGGACGGGCACCAGTCGCGCGACTTCACCTTCATCACCGACATCGTGGCGGCGAACCGCGCGGCGATGGACCGCCTCGCGACGGGGGAGACGACGGGCGGCACCTACAACCTGGGCGGCGGCTCGACGGTCACCGTGCGCGAGGTCATCGAGCTGCTCGGGGAGATCCTGGGCTCCCCGGTCGCGGCCGACTTCGGCGACACGCAGCCGGGCGACGTGCGCCACACCTCGGCCGACACGACCCGCGCGCGCGAGGCGCTCGGCTTCGAGCCGAAGGTGCAGCTGGCGGAGGGCCTGGC
>JAOPYS010000063.1 GCA_025964465.1 Thermoleophilia bacterium | reverse complement strand
ACCAGGGCTCGGAGGGGACCAAGGACGCGCGGATCGCGGCGTTCCACCTCAACACGAGCGCGCAGGCGCTGCTGGAGCCGCACTTCACGGGCACCGACGCGGCGACGCTCAGCGTGCTGCGCACGGCGGACGCCTCCCTCGAGGACGCGGCGTGGCAGCTCGCCAAGAAGCCGAGCCCCGACGGCCGGTTCAACGGCGTCGACATCCCCGGCGCGCTGGCCGACACGCAGGCCGCGCTGACCGCGCTGCAGCGCCTCGCCTGACACGTCGCCACCACCGCACCGACCCCCCACTCGCAGGAGCCACACGCCATGATCGCCCTCGTCGCCGCCCAGCCGACCGTCCCGCCGACCACCCCGACCCTGGCGGAGCAGTTCACGGCGATCGCCGCCGACCTCGGCCGGACGGACGAGGTGCTCACCAAGATGTCGGCCAACGGCAACACGCCCACCGCCGCTTGGGCAGGCCACATGGACACGCTGGCGAGCCGCATCTCGGACGCGCGCGACGGGCTGCGCGACCTGCGCCGCGACCAGGCCGACCTGGCCAGTCGGCTGGGCGAGGACATGCGCTCCGTCGCCGGCGCGGGCGGCGCGTTGGCGGAGAAGGCGCAGCAGCTGACCAAGCTCACGGGTGAGTGGGGCACGCTGCTCGACGGGCCGATCGCCGACGCGCTCGAGGCCGCGAAGCTGCTCGGCGGGGGCGTCAACCCGCCAGTGCCGGCGCCCGTGCCGACCCCCAAGCCCGTTCCGACCCCGACCCCGAAGCCGGGTGCCGGCGCGACGCTGGACCGCGCCACGCGCAGTGACGTCGAGGCGGCCGTCGCGCTGATCCGCCAGTCGGTCGACACGATCCGCACCGTGCCGGCGAGCGACACCGGTTCGGAGGCGACCAAGGCCGCGCGCATCGGCGCGTTCCACCTGAACCTCGACGCGCAGGCCAAGCTCGAGCCGCACTTCACGGGCGGCGACGCCAAGGTGACCAGCGAGCTGCGCCGAGCCGACGCGTCACTCGAGGACGCCGCGTGGCAGCTGGCCAAGAAGCCGAGCCCCGACGGCCGGTTCAACGGCGTCGACGTCCCCGGCGCGCTGCGCGACACGCAGGCCGCCGCGGACATCCTCACCGCCCTCGCCGCCTGACCCACCGACGTCCTGCCCGACTGAATCACCGATCGTGCCGCTCAGCGGCACGATCGACCTCATACTCGCGAGGGGTGGGGTGCGGGGCGGAGCTCAGCCGAGGCCGAGGGCGTCGCGCACGATGCGCTGCTGCTCCAGGTTGTGGACGCTGGTGTAGCCCTCGCTCGCGCTCGAGCGCTTGGGGCGACCGACGTAGCTCCACTCGATCCCGTCGCCGAGCAGCGCCGGCACGCGCAGGTGCATGTGCGGGAAGGACCCGAAGTTCATCGGCTCCTCCTGCGTCCACACGACCTCGCGCAGGTTCGGGTAACTGGCCAGCAGCGCCGCGACCTGCTTGCGCGGGAACGGATACAGCAGCTCCATCCGCGCGAGTGCCGTGGTCGTCGCCTGCGCCCGCTCGTCGCTCTGCGCGATGTCGTGGTACACCTTGCCCGAGCACAGCACGAGTCGCGTGACGGCGTCACGCTGCTCCTGCGTCGTGATCGACGGGTCGTCGATGACCCACTCGAACCGACCCTCGGTGAAGTCCTTGAGCGGGCTCTGCGCCCACGCCACCTTGAGCAGTCCCTTGGGCGTCATCACGATCAGCGGCCGGCGCTGGTCGTGCAGCGCCTGGCGCCGCAGCAGGTGGAAGAACTGCGCGGCCGTCGACGGCATCGCGATGCGCAGGTTCCCCTCCGCCGCGCTGGCGAGCCACCGCATGAGCCGCGCGTTGGAGTGCTCGGGGCCGTTGCCCTCGTAGCCGTGCGGCAGCAGCAGTGTCAGTCTGCTCGTGAGCCCCCACTTGACCATGCCGCTGGTGATGAACTGGTCGGAGACGATCTGCGCGCCGTTGACGAAGTCGCCGAACTGTCCCTCCCACAGCACGAGCGAATCAGGCGCCTCGATCGAGTAGCCGTACTCGAAGCCGAGGCACGCCAGCTCGGAGAGCGGCGAGTTGTAGACCTCGAGCGAACCCTTCGCGTTGGGCAGGTGCTGGATGGGTGCGTGCTTCTCGCCCGTGTTGGCGTCGTGCAGCACCATGTGGCGGTGGGAGAACGTGCCGCGCTCGCTGTCCTGGCCGGTCAGGCGGATGTTGCGATCGGCCTCGAGCAGTGACGCGTACGCGAGCGCCTCGGCCGCGCCCCAGTCGAACGTGCTGTCCGGCATCTTCGAGCGCTTCTCCAGCTGGCGCTGGAGCTTGGCGTTCATCGTGAAGCCGTCCGGCACCTCGAGCAGCTCGCTCGACAGGCGACGGATGTCGGCCTCCGACAGCTTGGTCTCGGGCTCGCCCGACGTGCCGATGTCGATGACGTCGCCGGTCGGCTCGTCGAGCTCGGACGGGTCCCGGTCGCCGAGGGCGAGCACGCTCGTCTCGTGCAGCTTGGAGATCGACGCGTAGCTCTCGTCGTAGCGGCGCTTCACGTCCGCCTCGTCGACGACGCCGTCGGCGACGAGCTTCGCGGCGAACAGCTCGCGAACGCGGGTGTGCTCCTTGATGGTCGCGTACATGCGCGGCTGCGTGTAGTTGGGCTCGTCCGTCTCGTTGTGCCCGTGGCGGCGGTAGCCGATCAGGTCGATGAGCACGTCCTCGCCGAAGCGCGTGCGGTAGGCGACCGCGAGCTTCATGGCGCTCAGGCAGGCCTCGGGGTCATCCGCGTTGACGTGGATGATGGGCATGTCGAAGCCCTTGGCCAGGTCGCTCGCGTAGCGGGTGGAACGCCCGTCGCGCGGGTTGGTGGTGAAGCCGACCTGGTTGTTGGAGATGAGGTGGACCGTGCCGCCGGTCGTGTAGCCCGCGAGCCCCTGCAGGTTGAGGGTCTCGGCGACCACGCCCTGCCCGGCGAACGCTGCGTCGCCGTGGATCAGCACGGGGAGCGCGGCGGAGCCGTCGTGCGTCATCTCGCGACCGCGCTGGAGCGACTGGCTCGCGCGCGTTCGTCCTTCGACCACGGGGTTGACGACCTCGAGGTGACTCGGGTTGGGCATGAGGGTGACCTCGATGGTGCCCGAGCGGGTCTCCACCTCGGCGCTCGTGCCCATGTGGTACTTCACGTCGCCGGTGCCGCCGCCCGCCACGAGCGTGCCCTCCACGACGCGGCTCTCCGCCTCGAAGTAGCGCAGCACGCGGTCGTAGGGGACGTCGAGCACGTGGGAGAGGATGTTCAGGCGACCGCGGTGCGCCATGCCCAGCACGACCTCGTGGGCGCCGCCCTCGGCAGCCGCCTCGACGAGGATGTCGAGCATCGGGACCATCATGTCGAGGCCCTCGATGGAGAACTGCTTCTGCGCGAGGTAGGCGCGGCGCACGAAGCGCTCGAAGACCTCGACGTCGGTGAGGCGGTCCAGCAGCCACGTGCGCTGCTCGGTGCTGAGCGGCTGGCGGTGCTCGCCGGCCTCGATCATGCGGCGCAGCCACTGGCGCTGCTCGTGGTCGGAGATGTGCTCGATCTCGTAGGCGATCGTCCCGCAGTACTTCTCGCGCAGGCGCGGGTAGGCGTCGGCGAAGGTCTCGCCGGCCACGCCGATGCGCAGCACCTTGGCCGGGATGGTGCGCATGACCTCCTCGGTCAGCCCGACGGTGGCGGGCTCGAGGGCCGGGTCGCCCGGGGGCGGCGAGCCGAGCGGGTCGAGGTCGGCGGCGAGGTGCCCGTGGGTGCGGAAAGCCTTGACCAGCGACATGGCCGCGGCCACGGAGGCGAGCTGGTCCTCGCTGGCGTCGACCTTGGCCGCCTGCAGGAGGGGGAAGGGCGCGGGCTCGGGCAGCAGGTCGCCGTGCACGGGCACGAACTGGGCCCCCGGCTCGAGCAGCACGGGGGCGGGGCCGGAACCGTTGGTGGCTGCCTTGGCCTCGGAGGGGCGCTCCTGCCCGGCGAGGGTGGGCTCGTTGTCGGCGGCGAGGACGGGCTCGGGCGCAGTCGTGGCGGTGGCGGGCGCGGTCGCGGCGGGCGCCGTGCCGTCGCCGATGCCGAGTGCGTCGGCGATGCGCTCGTAGAAGCCATCGTTGCCCTGGAGCAGCCCGTCGACGACGTTGAGGAAGCGACCCGACTCCGCGCCCTGGATGACGCGGTGGTCGTAGGTCGACGTCATCGTCATGACCTTGCCGACGCCCAGCTCGGCGATGCGCTCCTTGGACAGGTGCGAGAACTCGGTGGGGATGGCGATCGAGCCGGTCGCGATGATCGCGGCCTGGCCCTTCATCAGCCGCGGCACGCTGGCCACCGTGCCGAGGCCGCCGGGGTTGGTGAGGGTGAAGGTCGTGCCGAGCATGTCCTCGAGCCCGAGCTTGCCGGTGCGCGACTTGGCGACCAGCGCGTCGTAGGCGTCGAAGAA
>JAOPYS010000058.1 GCA_025964465.1 Thermoleophilia bacterium | reverse complement strand
GATGCCGAGCACGTGGTCGAGGAAGCCGTCGAACGGATCCGCGCCCAGGTAGGCACGGAGGGCCGGGTGCTGTGCGCGCTGTCGGGCGGCGTGGATTCGAGCGTCGCGGCCATGCTCGTGCACCGCGCGATCGGCGAGCGACTGACCTGCGTGTTCGTCGACCACGGGCTGCTGCGCGAGGGCGAGGCCGAGCAGGTCGTGGCGACGATGGACGGGCGCTTCCACCTGCCGCTCGTGCACGTCGACGCCTCGGAGCGGTTCCTGGAGCTGCTGGCCGGGGTCGAGGATCCCGAGCAGAAGCGCCGCATCATCGGCGAGACGTTCATCCGCACGTTCGAGGCCGAGGCCCGGCGCATCGCTGCCGCCGACGACGGCGAGCCCGTGCGGTGGCTGGTGCAGGGCACGCTCTACTCCGACGTCATCGAATCCGGCGGCGACGACGGCGTGGCGGCCAGCATCAAGAGCCACCACAACGTCGGGGGCCTGCCCGAGGACATGGACCTCGAGCTCGTCGAGCCGCTGCGGCTGCTGTTCAAGGACGAGGCGCGTCGCGTCGGCGAGGCGCTCGGCCTCCCCCACGCGCTCGTCTGGCGCCAGCCCTTCCCCGGGCCCGGCCTGGGCATCCGGATCATGGGGTCCGTCGACGCCGACCGCCTGCGCATGGTCCGCCACGCCGACGCGATCCTGCGCGCCGAGGTCGCCTCGGCGGGGCTCGAGGGTGCGATCTGGCAGTACTTCACCGTGCTGCTGGCGGGCGTGCGATCGGTCGGGGTGCAGGGCGACTCGCGCACCTACGCGCACCCCGTCGTGATCCGCGCCGTGACGAGCGACGATGCCATGACGGCCGACTGGGCGCGCATCCCCGACGAGGTCCTGGCCCGGATCTCGTCGCGGATCGTCGGCGAGGTCGACGGGGTCAACCGCGTGCTGGTCGACATCACGTCGAAGCCGCCCGGCACCATCGAGTGGGAGTGACCGCCGCCGGCGACGACGCCGCGCGGGCCGCGCTCGCCGCGTTCGAGCGGCACCACGTGTCGTCGCTCGAGGCACTCGGGGACGGCTGCGGCGACCTGGCCGTGCGCATCCGCGCGTGGATGGTCGAGCACGACGTCGTGTTCGGCGACCACCCGATCCCGTTCGCCATGGCCCCGCACTGCCTCGACGTGCCGACGGTGCAGCGGGTGCGCGACGTCGTCGAGGTGCTGACACGCGTGCTCGACCGGTTCTGCACCGCCTACCGCAGCGACCCCGGCCTGCACCGCGCCCTCGACCTGCCGCCCGCTGAGGCCGACCTGCTGGCGATCGAGCCCACGCTCGACGACCCACTCCAGCTCTGTCGACTCGACGCCTTCCTGCTGCCCGACGGCGCCGTCAAGTTCCTCGAGTTCAACGCGGAGAGCCCCGCCGGCATCGGCTACACGGACGTGCTCTACGACGGGCTGCACGAGCACTTCCCGTCGCTGCACGACCCGGCGACCGGGCTGCAGCTGCAGTACGAGCGCATCACGCCCCACCTCATCGGGGTGGTGCGCGACGTGGAGCAGCGGTGGCGCGACTGGACGACCAGGCCCGACGGCCCTGGCCGGGCGATCGGCATCCCCGCATCGGTCAACCGCCCGAGCTGCCTGCTGGTGGACACCGCCGACAGCCCGTCGGTGCCCGAGTTCCGGATCATCTGCGCCGAGCTCGAGCGCGCCGGGTTCGACGCCCGCTCCGCCACGCTCGACGAACTCGCGCGCGTGGACGGGCGGCTCTGCGTCGACGGCGTGGCCGCCGACGTCGTCTACCGCCGCGCGCTCGTCGAGGACGTCCTCGACCCCTACGCCAGCCCCGGCGCCGCGGCCCTGATCGCGTCCGTCCGCGAGGGCACCGTCGCGATGTTCAACCCGTTCCCGGCGCGCGTGGCCAACAACAAGAAGCTGCTGGCGCTGATCGGCGCGCCGGGGTTCGCGCACCTGCTGCTCGACGACGAGGAGCGACGCGTCGTCGCCGAGTGCATCCCGTGGACGCGCGTCCTGGCGACCGGGGGCAGCTCGCTCCCCGACGGCAGCGCGGGCGACCTGCCGGCGTTCGTCGAGGCCGAGCGCGAGCGGCTCGTGCTCAAGCCGGCCTCCGACTACGGCGGCCACAACGTCTACCTCGGCGCCCACACCGACCCGGAGACGTGGTCCGCGCTCGTGCAGGCGCACGCGGGCACGAGCGACTGGATCGTGCAGGAGTACCTCGACGTGCCGACCGGACACTTCCCGGCCATCGAGGACGGACGCTTCATCATGCGTGAGCGCCACTTCAACATCAATCCGTTCGCGATCGGCGGGCGCTACGCCGGGATGATCACGCGCACGTCGACCGAGCCGGTGATCAACGTCTCCGCCGGCGGCGGGCTCCTTCCCTGCGTTGCCGTCGAACTGGCCTGACACGGAAGCGTAGGATCGGGGCCTGCGACCACGAGGAGCCCCACCGTGCCGATCATCGCGCTCGACGACGAATCCCCGCTGAAGCTCGGCCTCCCGGTCGATGACAACGCGACGCGGTTCTCCGGCTACTTCCACGTGCTGCGCGAGATCGTGCACTGGAGCAACGGGTGGCTGCCGCTCGAGCCGTCGTTCCACGCCAAGTACGTGCTGGGCGAGCACATCCACGACGACGCGCGCGGCCAGGTCAAGGTGCGGCGACGCATCTACGAGCTGCGCGCGAACGAGGACTGGCCCGGCGCGCCGAGCGACGAGCTCGCCGCGCAGCTGGATCGGCTCGCCTCCGCGAGCACTCCCGGCGAGCACGCGCAGGTCGTGTACGGGCAGCTCAAGCCCGCCCTGATCCGCGCGCTGGAGGTCCACGAGCGCGAGGTGGACGCCCTCACCGACGAGGTCTCCCTGCTCGTCGTCCGCCAGCTGCTGGAGCGCCAGCGCCGGCACGTCGAGGAGGCGGCCACGCGCTGGAACGTCGCGCCCGAGGAGCCGTTCGTCCTCGACCTGGGGGCCCTCGAGATCCGCAAGCGCGAGACACGCGAGCTCGCCATCCTGCCCCGGCTCGACGAGCCCGCGCGTGACGACTTCGTGCGCGTCACCCCGGACGGCGACCCGTTCCTGGGCGAGGAGCTCTACGTCAACGGCGACGAGAACCACGTCCCCACCGAACCCGAGGAGCAGCAGCACTTCTTCCACGGGCTCATGGACGCCGAGCTGTGCGCGGCGGAGCTGATGGCCCGCAACTCCCACGAGCACCCCGAGATGCCGTGGGACTTCCATGTGGACATGGCGCGCCAGACGTGGGACGAGCTGCGCCACGCGCGCGTACACGAGGTGCTCATGTCGACCGAGCTGGGCTGCCGCTGGGGCGAATTCGAGGTCGGCTTCGACTACTTCAAGTCGATCTACGCGTACGACCTCACGGGCCGGCTGCTGCTGTTCAACGGCACGAGCGAGCAGAAGGCGATGTGGCGCCACTCGCACCGCCGCCAGGTGCTGC
>JAOPYS010000040.1 GCA_025964465.1 Thermoleophilia bacterium | reverse complement strand
GCGCATGGCCGACGCATCGATCGAGGACTACGTCGAGCAGCTCAAGGCGCTCGAGACACAGCTGGCGACGGTGCGCAGCCTCGTCGACCCGGAGGCTGCGGCCCTGCGCATCGAGGAGCTCGACGCGGAGATGAACTCGTCCGGCTTCTGGGACGACTCGACGGCGGCCGCCAAGGTGAGCTCCGAGCGCAACCGCACGGCGAAGAAGGTGGCGGGCTTCCGCAAGCTCGAGGGCGGCATCGAGGACGTCACCACGCTCATCGAGATGGCCAAGGAGACGGAGATGGCCGACCAGGGCGAGCTGCTCGACGAGCTCGCCTCGACCATCCCGCCGCTCCTCGCCACGCTCGCCGACGTGCAGGAGGAGGCGCTCTACACCGGGGAGTTCGACTCGAGCGCCGCGGTCGTCTCCATCCAGGCCGGCGAGGGCGGCGTCGATGCCCAGGACTGGGCGGAGATGCTGGTGCGCATGTACCTGCGCTTCTCCGACAAGCGCGGCTTCACGGTCGAGATGAACGACGAGAGCGCGGGCGAGGAAGCCGGCATCCGCTCCGCCACCTTCACCGTGAAGGGCGACTACGCCTACGGCGTGTTCAACGCCGAGAGCGGCGTGCACCGCCTCGTGCGCCTGTCGCCGTTCGACAGCGCCAACCGTCGCCAGACCTCGTTCGCGCAGGTCGAGGTGGCCCCGTTCTTCGAGGACGACGTCGTGCTCGAGGACATCGAGATCGACCCGAGCGACCTGCGCGTCGACACCTACCGCGCGTCCGGCGCCGGCGGCCAGCACGTCAACAAGACCGAGTCGGCGGTGCGCCTGACGCACATCCCGACCGGGTGCGTCACGCAGTGCCAGAACGAGCGGTCACAGCACCAGAACCGCGACACCGCGATGAAGATGATGCGCGGCAAGCTCTTCCAGCTCAAGCAGCTCGAGCGCGAGGCGACGATCAACGCGGAGAAGGGCGGGGCCCAGAACATCGGGTTCGGCAGCCAGATCCGCAGCTACGTGATGCAGCCGTACCAGATGGTCAAGGACCTGCGCACCCGCCACGAGACCGGCAACGTCCAGGCCGTCCTCGACGGCGACCTCGACGACTTCATCCGCAGCTTCCTGCTCCACAAGGCGCAGGGCGGCGTCAACCGCCGCGTCGAGGACCACGAACTGGAGTGAGTGTCATCGAGCTTGCTCGAATGACCGAGCGGAGGGCCGTGGCACGGCCGGAGGCCGTGACCACGAGCTGGACGACTGACCTGTCGGAGGCTCAGGCCTGGCCGAGCAGCTTCGCGGCAGCAGCCAGCGTGGCCGGCAGGTTGACGAGGCCGTTGCCGTAGACCGGGTCGAAGCCCGCGGCACCCTTGTCGACGGCGCCGGCCTTGAGGGCCTCGTTGAGCTGGTCGTGCGTCAGCTGCGGGTACTTGGAGAGCACGTCGAGGATGACGCCGCTCAGGTGCGGCTGCGCCATGGAGGTGCCGCTCATCTTGCCGTACTTGTTGCCGGGCAGGCTCGAGATGACGTCGACGCCGGGCGCGGCGAAGTCGGGCTTCGGCGTGGTGGAGCCGGCCGGGTAGGGCGCCGGGCCGCGCGAGCTGAAGCTGGCCGCGTTGCCGCCCGCATCGACCGCGGCGGCGGCGAGCAGCTCGGGGTACTGGCCGGGCGACGAGATCGACTGCGCCGCGGGACCGTTGTTGCCGGCGCTCTTGACGGGCTCGATGCCGGCGGCGCGCAGGTCCTGCAGGTTCTCGAGGAACAGGTCCTCCTTGGGGGACCCGGTCCACCAGCTCATGCCGACCACGTCGGGCGCCTTGGTCGGGTCCGGAGCGGAACCGTCGACCTTGGTCGGCGCCAGCATCCACTGGAGCGACTTGAGCGTGGAGTCGACGTTGCCGGCGAGGCCGATGGCCGAGATGAACGTGGCCTTGGGGGCGACGCCCGTGCCGTCCCCGAGCACGGTGCCGATCGTGTGCGTGCCGTGCTGGTCGCTGTCGTGCGCGCCGGCGCCGGTCTTGCTGGGGTCGAAGAAGTTGTAGTCGTCGCTGAGCGTGCCGTCGGCCTGGCGACCACGGTACTTGGCGGCGATCGCCTCGTGGGTGACGTCCGCGCCGGTGTCGATGCTGCCGAACACGAGGCCGTGACCGTCGGCGCCCTGCGCCCATGCCGCGGGTGCGCCGACGAGGTCGACGCCGTACGGGTGCGTCGTGGGCGGGGCAACCTCGACCACAGGCTCGTCGACGACGTCGAAGCCCTTCGTGCTCGCGCCGGGGGTGAGGCCGGCGAGGACGCCGCCCGCCCCGACCTTCATGCCGTCGCGGTTGGAGTAGACGGCCTTGACGCCCTGGGCGCCCTGGAACGCCTGGGCGACAGCCTGCGCCTTGCCGGCGGCCGGCGTCACCACGAGCATGTTGGGGGAGACGAGCGTCTCGTAGCCCGTCACCGCGCCGCTGGCCTTGAGCTGCTCGGCCAACGCGATGAATGGCGCCTGCGAGCTCGCGGCGGTCGCGGCGATGGCGGTGTAGGCGGCCTGCTTGCGCTCGGCGCCACGCGGCATGGCGTTGACGGTGGTGAAGTCGGGGCGGGCCGCGAGCTTCACGAGCAGTGCGGTCGGCGGCGCGGCGGCGGTGGCGAGCATGGTCATGGAGGTTCCGTCCCTGGTGTCGATCCCGTGCGCACCCGTCCGTGGCGCGCC
>JAOPYS010000294.1 GCA_025964465.1 Thermoleophilia bacterium | reverse complement strand
ACGGGTGCGGGCGCCTTCGCCGGAGGCCGCTTGGCGAGCGCAGCCGAGCCCTCGGCGGCGGGGCCGGTCGGCTTCGGCTTCGGCGCGGGCCCGGGTGCCGGCTTCGGAGCGGGGGCAGGCGTCGGCTTCGAGGCGCCCGGCTTGATCAGAGGTGGCATGGATGGGTCCGGTTCGTCCACGGCCGCCGTCCTGCGGCCCGTGGCACCACCGTGCACCGGGTCCCCCCGCCGCGCTGTGCGCTGCCGCACAGCGTCGCGGCCGGGGCGATCGGCGGCAGCTCGAGCAGGGCTCGGGCCGCGCGCGTCGAATCGTCTCGGTGATGTCCGTCACCAAGGCACAGCCGATCATCCTCGTCGCCATCGCGGCGCTGTTCCTCTACTGGGTCGTGCAGGACCCGGTCGGGGCTGCCGCGATGATCCGCGAGGTGTTCGACTGGCTGCTCGGGTTCCTGCAGCTCGTGGCCGAGCGCATCGTGCAGTTCCTGAGCGCCCTCACCTAGAGGTCAGGCCTCCGAACCGCGCCGCCTCCGACGCCACCACCCCTCGGGAGGGTCCTGCAGGGAGGTGGTGACGTCGGGACGGATGCAGCGCGGTCAGGCCAGCGCGGCGCGCGCCGTGGCGAGCCCGCTGCGGGCGGCCTCGAGCGCGTCGAGCTGGGCCGTCGAGGCCGCGCCGGACCGCGGTGCCGCGGCGAGTCGCCCCAGGCCCTCGATCGCGCTGTCGGCCGCCGTGCGCACCGCGGCCAGGTCGATCCCGCCGGCGTCGCGCTGGGCGACGTGCTCGAGGAGCGCGCGCCCATCGGTCGCCTTCGTGACCGCCGTGCCGATCGCCGACTCGTTCGGCACGAGCCCCGCGACCGGCAGCTCCAGCGCGTGCGCCGCCACGGTGAATGACGATTCGGCGCTGCGCAGCAACAGCTGCGGTACCCCCACGGCGCCTGGCCGCACTGCCTGCATGATGTTCATCCTGTCCCCGTTTCGTCGGGCCGGGTCCCCGGCTCACCCGAACGTCGGGATGCGGCGCCCCCGTCGCACGCCGCCACCGTGCGCCAGCGCACACGACTGCGCCCGGTCGGTCAGGGGAGGCGCTGGGTACAGTGTCCACAGGGTCGAGCGAGGGGAGGGGAGGACACATGGAGCGAGCCGCGCGTCCTGCCGCGCGACTGCGTCGACGCGGTCGTGGCTCGTCCCTCGCGCGCTACCTCGGGGCCGACGAGCAGCCGATCCTCGTCACGCGGCAGCACCCGCTCGCGCTCGCGCGAGCGGCCACGCGCGCCCTGGGCCTGCTCGCACCGCTCGCCCTCGCCGCATGGGGCATCGCCGGGGTCGAGGCGCTGCGCGGCGACGTCGGCACCTGGTTCGTGCGCGTGCTCGTGCTCGCCATGCTGGGCGTCGTGCTGGGCCTGGCGTGGCGCGTGGTCGAGTGGGAGTTCGAGCGCGTCGTGGTCACCAACGAGAAGGTGATCCACCTCGAGGGCGTCGTGGCCCGTCGCATCGCCTCGACGCCCGTCACCAAGGTCAGCGAGTTCACCGTCCGCCAGCCCCTGCTGGGGCGGATGTTCGACTACGGCATGCTGGTCGTCGACGTGCCGGGCGGTCGCGACCAAGCGCTGCACGGGCTGTCGTTCCTGCCCGACCCGACCGGGGTCTACCGGCTCGTCAGCGACCTCGGGCGCCGCGGTCGGGTGCAGGAGGGTGGCGGAGCGGTGGAGGACGTCGCCGAGGTCGTCGCCCGCGACCTGCCGGCGACAGGGCCGCTCCCGCACGCGCCCGCCGCCGCGCCGCGTGACCCGTGGCAGCCGACCCTCGAGGGTGCCGCCGCGGACCACACGATCGAGATCCCGCGCGTCGATCCTCCGGGTCGTCGCTGACGGACCCTGTGCGGCGGCGCACAGCGCCCCGGCGCAGCGCGTGCCATACCGGAGGCAGCGGCGGTGCCGCGCCGATCCGTCCGTCCGGGAGCACAGCATGGGGAACCCCGTCTCGACCACCACCGCCGCGCCGCCGCCCTGCGCGACCCCGACCTCCGCGTCACCGGACCCCGTCCAGTCGCCCACCGCGCCCCCGTCGCCGCCGAGGCCGCCAGCGGCCCCGGCCTCCGCTGGCGTCGCGCAGCTGGCCCGCCAGCTCTCGACGGCGAAGACCTTCGACGACAAGAACCGCGCCTTCCACGCCGTCTTCGACCACGCCACCGGCGGCGATCGCCTCGCGGCGTTCTCGACCTTCGTCGGCTCCCTCGACGCGGGGGACAAGCAGCGGCTGACGAAGTTCCTGGCGGGTGCCTCCGCCGCACCGGCGCCGGGCGCAGCGGCCCCCGCCCGCCCGACCGGGGCGGCTGCGGGCCGTCAGGTCAAGCCGGTCGAGGGCTACACGGTCACCCAGGGGTTCGGCGGCGCCGGCAAGCACCCGGGGATCGACCTCTCCGTCGCACAGGGCACGCCCATCGTCGCGCCAGCGCGTGGGAAGGTCGTCGAATCGGCGTTCGAGGCCGGCGGGTACGGCAACTACGTCACGGTCGACCACGGCGACGGCACCTTCACCCGGTTCGGGCACATGGTCGCGCCCTCGGGCCTGCACGTCGGTGACGTCGTGGAGGCCGGCGGCGCCCTCGGCAACGTCGGCAGCACCGGCAACTCCACGGGGCCGCACCTGCACTTCGAGGTCCTGCGTGGCGGCGTCGCCCCGGCCAACCGCGTCGACCCGGCGCCGTTCCTCGCCGGAACCGCCAAGCTCTAGTCGCTCAGCGCGCTCGCAGGGTCGACGCACCGATCCGCGCGTCGCGGGCCCGGGCGGCGCGCAGGTCGTTCGTGAGCGTGATCACGAGGTCCTGCACCCCGTGGTACGCGTCGCTGCTGCCGTTCGACCGCGCCGCGGTCACCTCGAGCTGCTTCCGGGCCTGGGCCAGGTCGCGCTCGATGTCCGCCACCGAGCCCAGCTTGCGGGGGGCCGGCTGGGGCGGTGCACCGATTCCTGCGTTGATCCTGCTCATCCGTCTGCGCTCCTCGTCGTCGTCCGTCCCCTCGACCATGGGGCCGACGGGGGAGGACGCCCAGCGTCCGGGAGGCGCCGTGGGCCGCGTTGTCACGGATGTGACTCGCCGCCGGGACCCGGCCCCGGTACGGCTCGCAAGCGCGCGGGCGTCAGGCGTTGCCGCCGCCGCCCGGGTTCGGTGGCGGCGGGCCCGACCCGCCCCCACCGCCGCTGGAGTAGCACGAGGTGACCTTCCACGTCTCCGACGGGTCGGCCGGGTTGGCGATCACCGTGCCCTCGCCGTAGACGTCGACGTACTGGCGCTCGCGCCGCGGGGCGTCGCACCAGTCGTACTGGATCCGCCACGGGCGCGTGGGCAGCGTGATCGGGTCGCCCGTCCCCGGGGGCACGAAGAAGAACCCGGCGGAGTCGGTGATGTCCTTGTAGCCGCCGCCCGACTGGCGCAGCTTGGCCGCGTAGAGCCCGGGCTCCACGTCGTCGAACTGCGCGAACGTGTCGCCCGGGTGCACGGTCACCGACGACGGGTTCGACGCACGCCCGAGCGGGGCGGGAACCAGTTCGTAGGTGACGTTGCCGCCGACGCGCCGCGGCACGATCGGCTGGCCCACCCACGGCGGGTCGGTGATCTCGCGCGACTGGATCGGCACCACCAGGGGCTTGGTGCGCGGCGCGGGGCGGAACATCTGCACGATCCGCGAGCGGATGCCGCGCTCGACCGTCGCGATGCCGCTCGCCGGCACGGAGTGCGTCTCCCACGGCACGATCGCCGGCGGCGGGTTCACGCGCACCTGGTAGCGACCCGGCAGCATGCTGTCGATCGTCGTGGACCCGCTGTTGTCGAGGCGCCCCGTTCGCACGGGTTCGGACCGGGTGTTGGGGTCGGCGCCCGTCACGGTGTAGGACCAGCCGCTCGCCGCGATCGGGCGCACCGAGATGAACAGGTCGTTGCCGAACTGGCCCGACTCGCACGCCGCATCGAGCAGCGGGTGCGCACACGTCCACGCGGTGCAGTCGGCGCCGCCCGCGCACGTGCCCAACGTGGTGCCGTCGAGCGGCACCTGCGCCGGCGGCAGGATGACCATGCCGCCCGTGCCGTTCTCGTCGCAGCTGCCGGTCGGGATGCGCGCGTCGGTCTGCGGATACGCGTAGCACGCCTGGATGCTCAGCTTGCCGCCCGACGTGCGGCTGGAGAAGTCGACCTGGAAGCGCTGCGTGATCGGCGCCGCGTTCGGGGTGCGCGCCGCGGTGCTGGCGTCGGGTCGTGCCACGACCTCGATGTCGTAGTAGTCGGGCACGATGCCGTCCGCGTCGTCCGGGCACCGCCCGTCGGCACCGGAGTCGACGGCACGGGCCGTCGCCGTCACCACGAAGGTCGACGCGCGCGAGGCGTCGGGCAGCAGCTCGCGGGCGATCCTCGAACGCAGCCACGCCGTGATGTCGGTCGTCTGGCCCACGGAGCCGCAGGTCAGCGGCTTGTTGCTCGTCCACGAAGAGTCCGAGCGCACCTTCTCCGCCGCCGAGGCGAGGATGGCGGTCTGCGCCTGCCGCACCGTGCTCGTGGTGGTGGCGTGCGACGAGCCCTGGGCGATGACGATCGCGCCGCCGAGCGCGACGACGAGCAGCATCGCCGCGACGATGACCTCGATCACGCTGAAGGCGAGCTCCGACCGACGGGCGCGCGGCTGGTCAACGGCAGTGCGCATCCGACCTCCGATCGCCCGCATAGCAGTCCACGTTGCCGATCTTGACGCTCACGGCCTGCCACGTGCCGGTCAGCGGGAAGTACGGCGGCGGCGCGCTCAGCAGGCGCGTGTCCCACCGGTACTCGCGGTCCCAGTACCCCGCCCAGCGGCCGGGGTAGTTGGCGGGGTCGTCCCAGCCGTCCCACTGCCACTGCAGGTTGGGGGAGCGGTGGCCTGCGACGGAGCCGTCGACCAGCAGCGTCTTGTCGCACTGCGGCGGCGACGGCTGCACCTCGTCCGTGGTGTAGCGGCTCGGGATGGTGAGCCCGCCCGACGCGGCGATCATCGCGGCGCGGATCGTCGTCACGTCGCAGTCGGTGTTGGGCGTGTGGCTGCTGCCCGTCCCGCCCTCCATGTCGATCACGATGTCGCCCTGTGCGATCAGCCCGAGCGTGCGCCCGGCCCGCTTCACGTTCGGGTTGACGTCGCCGTCGATGTAGATGTCGGCGGAGCCGGCGCCGGTGCGGCGCGCGCCGATGGTCACCCGACCCTCGAGGTTGCCGCCGTGCAGCACGATGTCGTCCTGGACCAGGATGCCGGTCGAGCCCGTGCCCGCGGGCACGTTGCGCACCTGGCCCGAGGGTGACTGCAGCCGCACGTGGTCGCCGAGCAGCCACGCCTGCCACGCGTGCTGGCGCGCCGGGATGCCGGCGTAGTCGACGGCCGGCAGCACGACGGCCTCCGTGCCGGGGATCCGCGCATCGGCCTCGAGCTGGTCGAGCTCGTCGAACACGCGCAGGAAGGAGATGTAGCGGTTCGTGCCCGCGTGGCTCGGGCACGACGTCGAGCGCGGCAGCACGATCGTGCCCGTCGCCGACGACAGCGACCCGGCGTTGGAGCAGCGCGCGCCGGAGCGCACGTTGATGGATGCGTCGGCGGCCGACTGGCTGGCCCGCAGGTTGTCGAGGTCCAGCTGGAAGCCGTTGGAGTGCACCGGCCCGGAGATCACGGCGCCGCGCCCGAACTGGATCTGTCCGTCGCTGATCAGCTGGAAGTCGGCGAAGCGGCCGGGGCGCAGCTCCGCGCGGACGACCGTGGGGTTGGAGACCCGGCCGACCGGTCGCGAGCCGGCGTCGACGGCCTGCAGCCACGCGCGGAAGTAGACGACGACGTTGCCGTTGGCGTCGAGCGACGTGCGATCGGGGAGCTCGACGCGGTACGGCTGCCAGAAGCCGTGGAGCGAGCCGTTGCACGAGGTGGCCGCAACGCCGAGCCGGGCGCACGTCGCGGGGTCGGCCGTGGCCGCCGAGTGGTAGGCGACGGCGACCATCGGATACTTCGTGGCGGGCGCCATCGTGTTGGCGTCGACCTTCTGCCACACCCCGGCCACCGTGCGGAACTCGGCGGGCAGGGCGCTGCCGGAAGTGACGAAGTCGCTGGCGGAGGTGTCGGACGGGGCCAGGCGGCGCATGTCGTCGACCGTCAGCGTGTAGCCGTCGGCCTCCGTGGCGAGCCGCGCTCCGAGCGCCATGCGGAAGCCCGTGATCGCGCTCTGGACGTGCGGCTGGGTCAGGACGCGCTCGGACGTCAGTCGCGCCTCGCCCTCGGACGCGCGTGCGTTGATCATCAGCACCGCGGTGAGCCCGCCGATGGCGGCGACGAGCAGCACGGCGTAGATGAGCACGATGCCCGATTCCCCGTCCCGTCGCGTGGGTGCGATGTGCGTGGAGGGCGCCATCAGTACGCGCACCCCGCGGCCCGGACGTACTCGTCGTTCTGTCGCCCCATGAGCGATGCGCTGACGGCGTAGCGGCTCCGCGCGGCCGCCCCCTGCGAGGCGTGCGTGTTCGCCGCCAGGTCGAGCGTGGCGGTGGTGATGAAGGTGCGCTGTCGGCCGGTGGGGCCGTTCGTGTAGGAGGTCTGCTGTGTGGTGCATGTCGTGGGGTCGACGATCGAGCCGGTGGGCGTGCCCGCGGCCCGGGGGTTCCACACGATCAGGTAGCCGAAGCTGGCGGCGCGCCCCTCGACGTTGCCGGTGCCGGAGCCCGACGCCGGTGCCGCGAGCATCTCCTCGTCCTCCACGAGGCGACCCAGGCGCTTCGTGCCGCCGATGCGCCGGCAGTCGGGCTCGGGGCCCGCAGAGTTGACGCTGCGCCAGAGGGCACCGTTGCGCACCTCCCAGCGGACGCACTCGACGCCGTCGTCGGCGGCGGTGGCGTTGCGCACGTCGCTGCGCACCCACAGCTCGGTGGCGCTGGCGACGGTGATGTCCTCGAAGCGGCAGAAGTCGCGTGACGCGTAGGCGAGCGAGGCGGAGCACTGGTCCGGGGTGGTGACGATCGGGTTGCCCGAGTCGTCGAGCGACTGGCCCCACAGCAGCAGCCCGCGCAGGTCGTCGCCGGAGCGGGGGTGGTCGAGCACGTCCGGGCTCTGGGCGAAGCGGACGTCGCGCTCGAACCGCTCGAGGACCGTGGAGGCCTCCCCGTTCGCGAGGCGGGTCGCGTTGGAGTGGGCCCCGCCCACGAACAGCGACGACGCGACGAGCGCCCCGATGCCGAACACGATCGTGCCGATCACCATGGCGACGACGAGCTCGACGAGCGTGAACGCCCCCTCACGAGTGGGGCCGGGGTGGAGGATCAGCATCGCTGCACCCCCGAGCCGATGGCGTCCGGGCCGAGCGAGCAGACGGTGCGCCAGGTCACGGGGCGTGAGCCGGTGGCGCGCTGGCGCAGCTGCACGTCGAGGCGCCAGCGCGACCCGTCCTGCGAGCGGTACGCGATCCGGGTCGTGCGATCCGAGCGCGTGTCGTCGGCCATCCCGCGCCCGGCCGCAGACAGGAGCACCCCGCCGGTGACGACGGGCTCGGGGACCTTTGCGATGTAGGGGCGGCCCGATGCCGCCACGTTGACGGGGCCGGCGCCGTACGCCTGCAGGTCGGCGGGGGTGCGCGACGCCTGGGAGGCATCGACGTGGGCGGGCCAGTCGCTCGATCCGGGCACCGGGGCTCGCCCGCCGTGCTCGTCGGTGAACGCCTCGATGGCATCGGCGTACGCCCGGGCCACGGAGACGGCGGCCTGCGAGTCGGTGGCGTCGGAGCTGGAGTGGCCCACCCCGACGAGGATGGCGCCGAGGACGACGACGATCACCATCACGACGACCAGCTCGACGAGCGTCTGGCCACGCTCGGACGCCCCGCGCACGAGGGCAGGGGGCACCGAGGGGTCGAATGGGGAGGGCGGGAGCTGGGGCATGCCGGTTCGATGGGCCGTCGGTGTCGGGTATCGGTCGATCCCAGAACAACCGTGAGCGGGCATCGCGAAAACCGGCACGAACCTGGAGGATCCGGGGGGTCCCTGCCCCACGACGCACGACGACCCGCGCTGGCGGGCGCGGGTCGTCGGGGCGTTTCGGTGCAGCGACTAGTGATCGGGACGGATCGGTCGCTGCTGGCGAGGACTGTCGGGACGGAACGTGGCACCTTCGG
>JAOPYS010000002.1 GCA_025964465.1 Thermoleophilia bacterium | reverse complement strand
GGGCGCGGTGCGTCGCCGCGCCGCTACGACGACGTCGACGCGGCGCTCGCGGCCCTCGACGAGTGGCTCGCGCCCGGTGAGTCCGCGATGGTCAAGGCGTCCAACTCGTCGGGCCTCGGCAGGCTTGCCGACAGCGTCGTCGAACGAATGGGCGATACGTCGACGCGCGGAGGGGGTGGGCAGGGATGACACGCATGCTGCTCGCCGGCACCCTGTCGGCGCTCCTGGTCATCCTGCTCGGGCCGTTCTTCATCCGGTGGGCGCAGCGCCGCGAGTTCGGCCAGGAGTTCCGCGAGGACGGGCCCAGCACGCACGCCGTGACCAAGAAGGGCACGCCGACGATGGGCGGGCTGCTCATCCTCTTCGGCATGAGCGTGCCGTACTGGTTCGTGGGGCGCGAGCACACCGACTACGGGCTGATCGTGTGGACCACCATGATCATGTGCGGGGCGATGGGCTTCTGGGACGACGCGATGAAGGTCGTCAACCGGCGCTCCCTCGGCATCACCGGCACCGCCAAGATGGCCATCCTCGCGCTCATCACCGTCTTCCTCGGCTGGGCCAGCACGCAGCTGCTCGACATCTCCACCGTGCTCGAGATCCCCTTCACGTCCAACAGCGCCGGGGCCAACGCGGTGACGATCGACCTCGGGTGGACGTGGTACGTCTTGCTGTTCTTCGTGCTCGCCGGCACGTCCAACTGCGTGAACCTCGCCGACGGGCTCGACGGGCTCGCGGCGACCACGGTCGTCATCTCACTGTCCGCGTTCACCGCCATCGCCTTCGTGATATGGGACCGCGGGCTCGGCGAGCAGGGCGTGCTGACCATCGGCAGCGCGGGCGCGCTCGACATCGCCATCTTCTGCTCGGCGCTGGGGGGCTCGCTCGTCGGGTTCCTGTGGTGGAACGCGTACCCTGCCAAGGTCTTCATGGGCGACACGGGGTCGCTCGCGTTGGGCGGCGCGCTCGCGGCACTCGCCGTCGTGCTCAAGGTCGAGCTGCTGCTCGCCATCATCGGCGGGGTGTTCGTCGTCGAGGGCCTGAGCGTGATGCTGCAGAAGTCCGTCTTCAAGATCTCGCGGCGGATCACGGGTGAGCCGCGGCGTCTCTTCCTGATGGCGCCGATCCACCATCATTTTGAGTTGAAGAACTGGAGCGAGGCGCAGGTGATGATCCGCTTCGCGATCGTCGCGAGCCTGTTCTCGGCCACCGGGTTCACGATCTGGTTCCGTACGCACTAGCGGGCGCGGATGCTGCGGCGTCGCGCCCTCGCGAACCGCGCCGGTCCGAGCGCCGTCCAGCGCTCGGCCACGGCTCCTGCGGAACATCCATGTTCCGCAGAGGTTCGCTCGGGCGCGACGCCTCCGCAGCCGCTTGGCTCGGGCGCATGACACGCCGTCCCCTGCGCGCCATTCCGGCTGGGTGATCGCGGAGTGGAGCGATCACTGGTGCGCGGGAGGGGTGGCGCGGAGGGTCAGGTGGGTGGGACGTAGGGGTGCTGGACGAAGCCTGTGGGGGCGTTGGTCGGGAAGGTGTGGACGTAGGGCGGGTGCGGGGCGGCGGCGGTGATGGGGAAGGTCGGGGTGGCGTAGGTCGGCTGCGGCGGGGGCGTGGCCGCCACCAGCTCGGGCAGGCGGGCCTGGCGCCAGGCTTCGGCGGCGGCGACGGTGGCGAGCGCGAACCCGACGCCGTAGAGCACGATCTGCCAGGCGCCGACGAACAGGGCGGGCAGCCCCATCGCGTCGCTGCTCCACGTGTACGGATCCAGCACGCTCGGCCCGAACGAGACGAGCATCGACACGACGAGGAACGTCCCGAAGTGCCGCCGCGCGATGCGTGCGCCGATGCGGGCGGCGTCGCGCCCCGTCGCGCCCTCGAACGCCACGATCGGCGCCGCCAGCAACAGCATCGGGACGGCCGCCAGCAGCGGCAGCAGCAAGCAGGCCGCCGCGAGCAGGAGCAGCAGCGACACCCACGCGCCCGCGGCGAGCACGGCGCCGATGCCGACGCCAGCAGCGGGAGTGATGCCGATGGCGACCGCGGACGCGCGCAACGCCCAGACGCAGAACCCGAACAGGAGCGCGCCCCCGACCACGGCGGCGATCGCCAGCAGGACGATCGACCCGAAGGTGACCGGGAGGTCATCGGACGAGCCGGAACCCCCGACGCCGAACAGGAGGGCGTAGACGATCGCGAACGGTGCGAGCCGGCCGGCGGCGGCCGACAGCGAGGACCGGGTCGCGACCGTGATGCTGGCGAGTGAAGGATCGGCGGTTGATTCCATCGCGCGATCGTGCCACGGGGGCGCGTGCCGGTGCGAGCCGGCCTCGGTTCGGTGGCCCGTTGCGCGGGCGGGAGTGGCCTCGACGCGGCAGGAGCGGGGCGGCGGGCGGCGAATGCAACCATCCGGTGGGCGCGGCGGCATCCGGTCGCAGCGTCATCCTTCGGGGTGTCTGATGGCGGGAACCGCGACACGCAGCACGGGGCGACGGCAGCGCGAGGCGCAGGCCCGCGCGTCGGCGCGGTCGCGAGGGCCCGCGACTCCCCGCGCCCCGGTGTCGCCGACGGTGACGGCAGCGCTCGGGCGCCGACGGCTCGTGGTGCTGGTGGCGATCACGCTGCTCGTGTTCGGCATCGTGATGGTGGCGAGCGCCTCGAGCGGCGAGCTGCTCCTGCAGAACGTCGACCAGTGGGCGCTGCTCAAGCGCCAGGCGATCTTCGGCGTCGTCGGGCTGTCGGTGATGTGGTTCACCATGCGTGTGCCGCTCGAGCTCGTGCGCCGGCTCGCACGACCCGCCGTGTGGGTGTGCGCGGGGCTGCTCGTGCTCGTCATGGTGCCGGGCATCGGCCAGTCCGGCAACGGCGCCGCGCGGTGGATCAACCTCGGCTTCTTCCAGCTGCAGCCCTCCGAGCCCCTGAAGCTCGCGGTCGCAGCGATGCTCGCCAACCACCTGTCGCGCACGCGCCCGCCACAGCACTGGATGCGCGACTTCGTGCGCTCGCCCGGTGGCGCCGCGATCGGGCTGGCGGCCATGCTCGTCGGGCTGCAGAGCGACCTGGGGTCCGGGCTCATGGTGATCGGCATCCTCGTCGTGCTCTACACGCTCGCGGGGACCGACTGGCGGCTGCTCGCTCGCACGATGCTGCCGCTGTTCGCCCTCGGCGCCCTGTCGATTCTGACCGAGCAGTACCGCCGCGAGCGCTTCCTCGCGTTCATCGACCCGTGGAAGAACCCGGAGGCGGGCGGCTACCAGCTGATCCAGGCACAGCTGGCGATCGGGTCGGGCGGCCCGTTCGGCGTGGGCCTGGGCCACAGCGTCCAGAAGATCACCTTCCTCCCCGAGGCGCACACCGACATGATCTTCGCCATCACGGTGGAGGAGCTCGGGGTGTTCGGCGTCATCCTCGTGATCGGCGCGTTCGTCGTGCTGGCGGC
>JAOPYS010000001.1 GCA_025964465.1 Thermoleophilia bacterium | reverse complement strand
CACCAGCGACGGCTCGCTCTCCGCCCAGTTCGAGCACACGGTCGTCGTCACCCGCGGCCGCCCGATCATCCTCACGGCCTGAGCCGCAGTTCGATCAGCCCTGCGGCGGGTTGGCGTTGCCCGACTGGACGAATGCCGCACCCGTGCGGCGCAGGTCGAGCACCCGCGTCGCCCCGACGACGGCGACGAGCTCGGTCGAGCGACGCGCGACCTGCAGCGACAGCGCCGCCGCCTCGAAGAAGCGCCCGTCGATGAACAGCGGGCCGGCCTGCCCGCGGTGCTGCCCGCCGAGCGCCACGATCGACAACGCGCCGTCCGCCGCCTGCAGCACGCCCTGCGCCTGGTTGACGGGCACGTGGTGGATGCCGTCTTCCGTCGGACGCGCCGCGATCGCCTGCGCCGCCCGCACCGCGTCGTCGAAGGACGCGCCTCCGGCGAGCGTCACCGCCGCCGTCGGCCACGCCTGCGCCTCGATGTGCCCCATGCGCGGCACGGCGTGCGGGCCACGGATGACGTAGTTGAACTCCGCGAGGACGACCGGCTCGGCGGGCGCCGGGCCCGGTGACGCGCCGGCCAGCCTCATGCGCGGATCAGGCGCTCGCCGCGATCCGCGCTCGGCTCCACGCCGAAGTCGAGGTCGAACAGCGTGTCGATCTCGCCCAGTTCGTCGGCGTCGAGGTCCTCCACGTCCGGCGCAGCGGCGAACTCGCGCAGCTGCGCGCGCGTGTTGATGTTCGGCTGCACCGTCGCGTTCTGCGGATCTGCGAGCACCCACTTGAGCGCCACCTGGCCGAGCGTCGCACCCTCGCGGTCCTCCACGAGGAACCGCAGCGAATCGAGCTTCTGCAGGCCCTCGACCAGCCATGCCTCGCGTCGGTGCGAGCGGTGGTCGGTCGCGTCGAAGCGCGTGTCGGGCGTGAACTGGTCCTCCAGCAGGCCGGAGGAGTGCGGCACGCGCACGAGCATCGCGACGTCGGTGTCGGCCGCGGCCTCGAGGAAGGCGCGGCCCGGCGCCTGCTCGAGCATGTTGTAGATGTGGTGGAAGAAGTCGATGTCGCGGTGCTCGATCGCGTAGAGGCCCTCGTCCTTCCAGCCGATCGCCGGCCCGATCGACGGGCCGAAGCTGCGCACCACGCCCTGGCTGCGCAGGTCCCCGAGCAGCTCCCAGAGCGCGTCGTCGTGCATCGCGTCCATGCGCGGGTTGTGCAGCTGCCACAGGTCGATCCGGTCGGTACCCAAATTCGAAAGGCTGCGCTCCAGCGACCGCATCACGTTTTCCTTGGACCAGTCGTGCGGGCGCTCCGCCTGGCCCGAGCTGCCGGGGGCACGCTCCGCGTCCAGGTCGTAGCCGAAGGTCGTCGCGACCGTCACGTGCTCACGCACGTCCGCCAGCGCGTCGCGCACGAGCGTCTCGCCGTACCCGTCCTCGCCGTACGCGTTCGAGGTGTTGAAGAAGGTGATGCCCAGGTCGTACGCCTCGCGGATGAGCGCGCTCGCCTCCTCGCGCGTGTACGCACCCCACCAGCCGGCGGCGACGGTCCACACCCCGAATCCGATCTCGCTCACCGACACGCCGGTGTCGCGGATGGGTCGTTCGTTGATCGGCATTGGGGGAGACCTCCGTGGTGGGTGCGCTCGCGCGCGAGGCGCCCGGCGAGCATAGCGCCCGTCGACGGATGCTTGCGGCATGCGGGCGTGGGGTACGCTCGCCCTACGAGGCGGCCCGCCAGACGGCCCCTGAGCCGTGGACGCGCTGCTATCCTGAGCCTCGATAGCCACATGGACGAAGACCCATCGCGTACATCGTCACATCCGCGCACTGACGCGCGAACCCCGCCCCTGAGCCGCTCGTGCGTGCCTCATGGTCGCCTGGGGGAGCCGCGCCGTGGATGAGTTCAGCATCTGGCGGCTGCTGCTCGTCATCGTCCTGATCGCCCTCAACGGGTTCTTCGTGGCCGCCGAGTACGCCCTCGTCAGCGTCCGCCGCACGCGCATCCAGGAGCTGGAGGAGGACGGGTCCCGCCGCGCTGCCCAGGTGCGCCACGCCCTCGACCGGATCAGCGCCTACGTCTCGACCGCGCAGATCGGCGTCACGGTGTGTTCCCTCGTGATCGGCTACGTCGGCGAGCCGCTCATCTCCGCGCTGATCGACCCGGCGCTCGGCTCGATCGGCATCCATGGCCACGCCGTCGACGCCATCTCGATCATCCTGGCCTTCACCATCCTCACCTACTTCCACGTGGTCGCGGGCGAGCTGGCGCCGAAGAACCTCGCCCTGCAGAAGTCCGAGGGCACCGCGCTGTGGAGCATCACGGCGATGGTGTTCCTGCGCCGCCTGTTCACCCCGCTGATCGCCGTGCTCAACTCGAGCTCCGAGCTGACGCTGCGCATGTTCGGCGTCGAACCCGCGCCCGGCATGCACCTCATCCACTCGGAGGAGGAGCTGAAGATGCTCGTGTCACAGTCCTCCAAGGGCGGCGTGCTCGAGGACAGCGAGCAGGAGATGCTCTACAACGTCTTCGACTTCGCCGACACCGACGTCGCCCAGGTGATGGTGCCCCGTCCCGACGTGGTGGCGTTCCCCGTCGACATGCCCCCGGCGGAGCTGCTGGAGGCCGTGGCCAACCAGCCCTTCACGCGCTACCCCATCTACCGCGGCTCGATGGACGACGTGCTCGGCATCCTCCACATCCGCGACCTGTTCACCGCGGCGCAGCAGCAGGGCGAGGACCTCGTGCGCGTGGAGAGCCTGCTGCGCCCCGGCCACGTCGTGCCGGAGAACAAGTCGCTCGCCGGCCTGCTCGCGGACTTCCGACGCGCCAAGACGCACATGGCCCTCGTCATCGACGAGTACGGCTCGCTCGCCGGCATCGCCACGCTCGAGGACCTCATCGAGGAGATCGTCGGGGAGATCGACGACGAGCACGACCGTCCCGAGCGGCCGCTCGAGCGCATCAGTGACGGGCACATCCGCGTCGACGGCAAGTTCTCGGTGGAAGAGCTCAACGAGCGGTTCGGGCTCGAGCTGCCGAGCGACGACTACCACACGGTGGGCGGGGTGGTGTTCGGCCTGCTGGGCCAGGCGCCGCACGAGGGCGACGTGGTGCGCATCGACGGCGTGCGGCTCGAGGTCGTTGAGACGGACGGCCCGCGCATCGTGCACGTCGACATCATCATGCGCGACCGAGCGGCCCGCGCGGCCGACGCCGAGGCGGAATCACGCCCGCGCGAGGACCAGCTCGGCGACGTGAGCGGGCTCTCCGGAGGCGACGGGTCCGACGGCGAGAACGACCACGACCTGCTCCCCGGGTCGGACAAGGGTCGAGTGACCGGCGGCGGTCCCGACAGCTGAGGTCGAGGGCGGCGCGGGCGGAGCGGTGACCGGAGGCTCAGGCCGCGGTGGCCGCGTCCTCGTCCTCGGCTGCACCCGTCGCGGCGACGCGCAGCGGGTTGTCGATCTCGACGCCCTGGTCGGCATCGTCGGTGTTGATGTCGCGCTCGAGGCACCAGTCGTCGATCACGTCGAGGAAGGTGCCGACCACGGCCGGGTCGAACTGCGTGCCGGCGTTCTCCGTGAGGATGCGGCGGGCGAAGGCGTGCGGCTGGCCGTCGCGGTACGGGCGGTCGCTCGTGATCGCGTGGTAGGCGTCGCAGACGAAGATGATGCGGCTCGCCAGCGGGATGTCCTCGCCCGAGATGCCGTCGGGGTAGCCGCGGCCGTCCCAGCGCTCGTGCTCGTGGCGCACGATCGGCGCGACGTTCTCGAGGAAGCCGATCGGCTTGAGGATGCGCTCGCCCACCACCGTGTGGGACTTCATGACCTCGAACTCCTCGGCCGTCAGGCGGCCGGGCTTGTTGAGGATCTCGTCGGGCACCGCGACCTTGCCGATGTCGTGCAGGATCGCGCCGAGCTCCAGGTCGCGGAGGTCGTTGTCGTCCATGCCGATGCGGCGGCCCGTCTCGAGCGCCCACTCGGCGACCACGTCGGAGTGGTCGGCGGTGTACTGGTCGCGCGCCTCGAGGGCGTGGACGAGGGCCTGGATCGTGTCCTTGTAGTTGCGCTCGATGCGCTCGGTCGCCTCGATGGCGACCAGGCACGCCGCGGCGTGCTCGCACACGGAGGCCAGCAGGGCGAGGTCGTCGGTCTCCTGCTCGGGCGTGACGGTGTCAGGCTGCTCGGCGTAGAGCACGGCGTGGATGCGCTCGCCGCTGATCAGCGGCAGGGCGTGACAGGTCCGGTCGTGGCGCTCCACGCGGCTGGCGCGCCGGCGGTGCAGCGAGGTGGAGACGAGCGAGCGCTCGCGGTCGGCGCCGCGCGCGGTGACGGTGCCCGCGTCGGTCAGCGGGCGCAGGTCCGAGTCGTAGATCACGGCGCGCGTGTAGCCGAAGAGCGCGCCGATGCCGAGCACCACGGCTTCCTGCAGGTCATCGCGCGTCGCGCAGCCGGTGACCGTCCGTGCCAGCGTGTTGGCGGCGGAGAGGCGGCTCGCGCGCACGTGCTCGCGTGCGAACAGCTGCGCGTTCTCGAGGGCGATGGAGACGGCCGGCCCGAGCGCGTGCAGCAGCTCCGTGATGCGTTGCTCGTCGGCCTTCCGCTGCGCGGGGTCGACGTGCACGCCGAGCCCGACCAGCAGCACCCCGGTGGTGCGCTCGCCGGTGCGGAGCTGCACGCCCCACACCTCGGTCGCGTCGAGGTCCTCGTGCCCGGCGAGTGCGCTCAGGCCGAGCGCCGCGCAGACACGCAGGCCGGGTCGGCGCAGGCGGACGGCATCGCGGGTCTCGAGCGCGCGGCCGACGAGCGCGACCTCGGGCTCGGAGGCGACGCGGAGCGTGCCGTCGCTCGGCGCGACGAGCATGGGCACTGTCAGTCGCCCGAGCGTGTCGACCGGCAGCAGTGCCACGGCGCCGTCGCCCGTCAGGTCGCAGACCAGCTGCTCGACGGCGGCGCGCAGCGAGGGCACGTCGCGCTCGTCGGTGAGCTCGGCCAGGATGCGGTTCTGCACCCGCATCGACATCGCGGCGTCCTGCGCGGACTGGTGCAGCTCGGCCTTCTCGAGGGTCGCCGCCACCTGCTGCGCGAAGATCGTCAGCGCCTCGAGCTGGGACGCGCCGGGGGCCTCGTCGGCCACGACGGTGATCGCACCGAGCGTGCGTTCGCCCACGACGAGCGCGTGGATGCTGACGTCGTGGCTGCCCATCGCGAAGAGCATGCGGCGCCACTCGGTGCCGACCCCGTTGCCGAGGTGGTCGACGGGCATCGACTGCGCCAGGCCGCCACGGGCGATCCGCACGAGCGAGGCGGGCAAGGTGCTGGGGGCGGTCCCGCCGTCACCGGCGGAGGCAAGGTGCACGGGGCGGCGACCGTCGAAGCGCCAGACGTCCGCACGTCGGGCGCCGAGGAAACGCACGAGGGCGTCTGCGGCATTGCTCGGGACGAGCGCGGGGTCGAGCACGGCGGTCGCGGCACTGGTCGCCCGGCTGACGGCGCGAAGCAGCGCGTCGCCATGACGGTCACCGGGTCGCGTGGGTCGGCCAGCGGACATGCGCAGCGTATCGGTCGGAAAGTGCCGGACCTTGAAGGCTTCTGCGTATTTGGTGAACGAGTGGTCACCGATGTGGCCGTCCCTGTTCGATCACCGAAAATACCGGGAAACGGGTAGGGGGGAGAGGTGGCCGATCCCATGCACTACCCGCGCGTGAGCGAGCGCGCGCACGCTGCGGCGTACGCGGCGCACGTCCTGCCCCCCGCGGGCCTGCGGGTGGTGCGCGGGCTGCTCAAGCTGCTCGGCAGGGGTGCCGATACCCCGTCTCGTGACCGCCCTCGCCATCCGACGCCCGCGCCGACGCCGCCTCGACCCGACCCTGCTCGGGGCGCTCGTGCTGCTGGCGGGCCTCGCGACGTGGACGATGGCGCCGCTGGCCACGGGCGCACTCGCCCCGGTGACGAGCGACACGCGCATCGAGGTGACGGTGCCGGTGGCGACGTCGGTGACCCCCGGGTGGCAGACCGGCGACGCCTCGGTGCGCCTGCCCAACGTCTCCATCCCGAACGTGCCGAGCGACGTCACGAGCGCCGGCTGGAAGATGTCGACCAACTGGGCCAACGGCTACGAGGTGCGCATCCGCGCCACGACCGACCCGGCGCTGCGCGGCCAGAACGCCGTCGACGGCAAGGGCGCCCGCTCGGCCTTCGCCGACTACCGGACGACCAGCTGCCCGTGCCCGTGGAGCGGCGATGGCTTCGACAAGGCGATGTTCGGCTACAGCGTGAGCGTCGTCTCGGCCGGTGGTCGCACGGCGCTCGACACGTCCAAGTGGGGCACCGCGAAGGAGCGCAAGTGGCGCGGCTTCACCAAGGGTTCGTACCGCGCCTACTCCACCGCGGGTGGCACCGGGCAGTACACGATGGCCGTGCACCTGCGCTCGATGATCCCCGCAGGCGGCACGCAGGTCGAGGGCTCCTACCGCTCCGGCCTCGTCGTTTCCGCGCACCCGCTGCTCTAGCCCCGCTGGCGCTGCTCGCCCTGCTGGCACTGCTGGCGTGCGGGCCCGCCGCGCTCGCAGCTGCCCCCGCCGCCGATCCCGACGAAGCGATCACGATCGAGAACTCGGTCGTCTTTCGCGACGCCGACCCGGGTGAGCGCGTCGTCGTCGACGTCCTCGTCAAGAACTCGACGCGCTTCACCGCATCGCTGCAGTCCAAGCCGTACGACATGGCGCGCTACGACGATGGCGGTGAGGAGGTCCGCCTCGCGAAGGCCGGATCCTCAAGTCGCAGCGCGGCCAGTTGGCTGACCACGACGCCTCCACGGTTCGTGCTGCCCCCCAGCGACCAACAACCCGTGCGCCTCGTCTTCGACGTGCCAAAGGACGCGCGACCGGGCGGCCACTACGTCGCCGTCAACTTCACGGCGCACCAGGAAGGGGAGGCGGGGCAGCAGCTCACCGTCGACTACTCCGTCCCCGTGTACGTGCTGCTCACCGTCTCGGGCCACTTCGCGCGCCAGCTGGACGTGCGGCTGGTGCCACGCGACACGTGGCGGTGGCGTGGCGGGCACGCGCGCTGGGACCTGCAGCTGCACAACTCGGGCGACGTGCACGAGAACGTCTCCGGCCGTGTGCACGTCGACGGCCTGCTCGCCGGGTCGCGCAGCGTGGCGATCGACCCGGGCGTGCTGCTCCCCGGCGAGCACCGCACCCAGCACGTCGACGTCGACCTGCGCGACGCGCCCGACGTGTGGCGCGCCGATGCCGACGTGCGCCGCGACGGCGCGAAGCACGCCACCGCTGACGCCGCGCGCGTGGTGGTGCTGCCGTGGTGGCTGCTCGTCCTGGCCGCCGCGGCGGTCGCCCTGGTGGCGTGGCGCGTGCGCGCGGTTCGGCGCCAGCCATGGGACGGAGACGAGCCGTTCCCCCCGGGGACGTAAAGGCCCGGCCGGTCGGTGCCGATAGGGCACCCATGAGCCCACGGCCCCTCCGCGCGCGCCTGCTCGACCTCGCCGTAGCTTCGGTGTGCGTCGCGTGCGTCGGCGCGCCGTTGATGGGCGTCGGGTTCGCCGCCAACCCCGATCCGTCCGTCGTCGAGAGTGGCGGCACGGTCGACCAGAAGGTCCTGCAGAGCGGGATCATCTCCAACCCGCTCAACGGCTCCTTCGGTGGGGCGCGCTCGGGCAAGGTGGACGGCTCGATCCAGTGGGACGTCTACTCCACGGCCTCCGACGGCATGAAGCTCGTGGTGATGAGCGACGGCGCCCCTGCGATGCGCGATGCCAAGAACGGCGTCGACGTGCCCGACTACGGGGCGAGCCCGAGCGAGTGGGCGGTCGGCAGCAACGACCGCCGCTTCGGTTTCAGCGTCGTGGGGGGCCTCGGGCTCAGCCGCTTCGAGGACGGCAAGAAGTGGCGCGGCTTCAACGGCAAGCGTCCCGTCGAGATCGGGCGCCGTGCCAACGCCATCCCCGTGACGCGCACCACCGTGAAGCTGCGCGCCGAGTTCGCCAAGGGGCTCGCCGACGACGCGAGGCCCACCGCCAACGTCCGCGCCATCGCGGTGCTGAACCTCTGACATGCAGACCCTCCGCACCCACATCCTGCGTGGCACCCGGCGCGCTGCAGCCTGCGCGTTGCTGGCTCTGGCCGTGCTCGTGCCCGCTGCGAGCGCTGAACCGGCCACCGGGTCCGACTCGGTCGGCTTCGGGGTCGCGCCGCTGCGCTTCGACGTCGACGCCACGCCCGGCCAGTCCAGCACGCACTCGATCACCATCACCAACACGGACGAGGTGGCGACCCGCTACACGTTCACGAAGGTCGACTACCAGGGCAACAAGACCGAGCCCGAGGCCACGCCGCAGCTGCTGGCGGGCAAGTTCACGAGCGACATCTCCGGCTACGACTGGCTGGGGCTGCCCGACCCGATCACGATCGCGCCCGGCGAGTCGCGGACGGTCGACATCCGCGTGACCGCACCCAGCGGCGCCACGGGTGGGCACTACGCCGCGGTCATCGTCAACGGGATGACCAAGAGCGCGGACCAGGTCCTCACCAGCAGCGGCATCGGCGTGCTGTTCCTGATGAACGCGGGTGGCGTGCCGCCGCCGGACATCGTCATCACGCAGACGCAGGTCGTGGGCCCGACCCGGACCGTCACCGAGTACATCAACAAGGGCAAGACCGAGACCACGCCGGTCGCCATCATCCATCGCCGCGATCCCGTGCTCGATCGCAAGATCAAGGACATCAAGGGACGGTGCACGACGGCGCTGCCGGGCGGCTCCGGGAAGTGCACGTTCAACACGGGCAGCAGCGGCGACTCGCCCGGCAGCACCGTGTCGGACTCGCCCTTGGGCTTCTCCAAGGACTACGTCGAGGTCGGTGACCCGCGCGGGTCCAAGAGCGAGCGGGCGCGTGGCGAGCTGCCGACGGAGTGGGCCGGCACGTGGACCAGCATGCTGCTGCCGTTCGTCGGCGTCGCGCTGTTCGTCCTGTACTTCCTGTTCCTGCGCCGTCGGCGCAAGGACGAGGAGGAGGACCTCGACGGCGACGGGCTCGCCTTCGACGGTCCCGCGTTCTAGACCGCGTCGTCCGAGGCCGGATCGTCGTCCTCGACCTCGACCTCGTCCTCGTACCCGAACGAATCGTCGTCCGTGTCCGTGTCGGTTTCCTCCGTGACGGGCGCGACGTACGGCTCGGTCCGCCCGCGCATCCGCACCCAGCGCACGAGCAGCACCGCGAGCGCCACGAGCACCGCGAGCAGGAGCGCGCCCGCGACCCGGACCCAGGTCGGCACGACCCAGAACTGCCGCGTCGACACGAGCGTGGTGCCGGTCGGCTCGATGCGCAGCCGCGACGTCACCGTGTAGTGGCCGAACTTCAGGTCGTGGCGACCGAGCTGCAGTCGCGAGGACGCTCCGTGGGTGCCCGGCTTTGGCGTCACGTCCCGCGGCTGCCCGGGCAGCACGTACTGGCGGGCGACGTCCACCGTGTCGTCGCGGCCCGGGCCGGTCAGCCGGACGGTCCCCTCGTACGTGAAGAAGTCGTCGCCGTCGTTGCGCACGCGCAGCTTCGGCACCACCGGCCCATGCGACACGTGCCCGGGCACCTCGAACCGGTCGACCTTGGGCTTGGGAGGCGTGCCGCCCGCGACGCGGATGAACAGCAACGGCCCGGTCTCTGCGACGGCCTGCACCTGTGTCGCGCCGGAGGAGGCGGGCGGGACGATCCGCGCGAGCGCGCCGCCGGTGTACGTGCCGCCCGGGGTGTTCGACGGGACGGTGATGCGCACGGGGACGGTCACCGTCTGCCCGGCCGGGATGGCGTAGGTGCGCTTCGGCGTGCGGAACCAGTCGCGCGTGGAGAACGCCGTCGTCTCCTTCGCGTCGTCACGTACGAGCGAGACGTCGTAGCTCGACGTGTCGAACCCGAAGTCGACGTGCGAGAACTGCACGACGATCGGCTCGTCGCCGCTCGCGGTGACCTGCACCGGCTGGGTGACGGTCTCACCCGCGTCGGCCTCGAGGTCCGCGGTCAGCGGTGACACCGTCAGCTTCGCCAGCGCGAATGAATCGGTGGTCGACAGGAGGCTGGCGGTCGCTGCCGCGAGGAGGACCGTCGCGGTCGCGGACGCCCGGCGCACGCTCAGGGGCGGCGCGCGGTGAGCACCGGGCGGGCCGGCGGCGTGAGCATGTCCTCGGCGGTCCACTCGAGGCCGAGGCACAGCATCCCGACGTAGCGCTCGCCGTCGAGCACCGGCAGGTGGTGCACGCGGTGCTGCTGCAGCTTCGCGGTCGCGTCGGCGGCGGTCTCGTTGGCGTCGATGGTGAACAGCCCCGTGCTGGTCATGATCGCCGACACGGCGCGCTCGGCGAGGTCGTCGCCACCAGCGGCGAAGGCGTCCACGATGTCCCAGTCGGTGACGATGCCGACGAGCTTCTCGCCCTCGACGACCGGCACTGCGCGCACGTCGTGGCTGCGCATGACCTCGGCCGCGTCGCGCACCGTGACGTCCGTCACGATCGTGGGAAAGTTCTCGGTCTCCTCGAGGATCTGGCGGACGAGCATCGGAATTCCCTTCGGACGTGGCAGGTGGCTTCACTCACCGTACCAAAATCGAGCGGCCCGAGGGCGCGCGCGTGTAAGATCGCGGCCGCATCGAAAGGAACCGTCACATGGCGCGCGCAGCTTCCACCAAGTCCGCGAAGGACAAGCCGATCAAGCTCGACGACGCGGATTGGAAGATCCTCGGCCTCCTGCAGACCGATGGTCGCGCCACGTACGCGCGCCTCGCGGAGGCTGCCGGCATCTCGACCGCCAGCGCGCACGACCGCGTCCGCAAGCTCGAGCAGCGCGGCGTGATCCTGGGGTACCAGGCGCTCGTCAACCCGCGCGCCGTCGGTGCCGAGGTCACGGCGTTCGTCGCGGTGAGCGAGCGCGGCGGCGCGACCTACATGGACGCGCGCGACCGGCTCATCTCGCTGCAGGGCGTGGAGGAGTGTCACTCGGTCGCCGGTGACGAGAGCTTCCTGCTCAAGGTCCGCGCGCAGAGCACCGTCGCCCTCGAACGCCTGGTCTGGAACATCCGTTCCATCGCCCGCATCGAGCGCACGCGCACGATGATCGTCCTGTCGACCGCGGCCGAGCGCCGCCCCGTCGATCCCTTCCCGGACCCCGAGCCGCCGCCGACCGCCGTTCAGCCCGGCGAAGAGCACCCCGAGCTCGCCCCCTGACGATCCCCGTCCCACTATGAGGTAGATCTGCCCCCTCACCGGGCCTCAGACCGGAACAGTGGGGGTGGCTCGCCCCGGGGCGCGACGCGGCGCGTCGGTCCCGCGCGCCCCGACCTCAGCAGCTGTAGCCGAGGTGGATGTGGTCGTCGTGGTCGCCCATGGCGAGCGAGGCGCCGCCGAGGTCGAAGAGCGAGATGACCTGGTGTGGTGCGAGGTCGGGCTGCACGGCGCCGAGGCCCATGAAGAAGCGCACGGCCTGCTCGACCTCGCTGCCGGGCGTCTGCGAGCTGGGCGTGATGTAGGTGTGGCCGATCGTGCCGATGTCGGCGGCGCAGCCCATCGAGTGCTCGGAGACATTGCCGCTGGCGGTCATCACCGGGTGGTCGCTCTTGAGCGACGAGACCTTGACGGTGCCGAACTGCTGGGCCGCGAGCTCCAGGGCGTCGAGGATCCGCCCGTCGATCTGGCCGGAGGAGACGTCGCCGATGCCCGATGCGTCGAACTGGATGCGCGGGTCCGACAGCACGGTCTGGATCTCGAGCGCGGTCGGCATGCGCCGCGGCGTCCGCGTGCCACCCGAGTAGCTGCTGCTGAGCGTCGGCATGAACAGCTGCGCGGAGAAGGCGCCGTCCATCACGTACCAGGTGCCCGTCACCGCCTTGCCCTTCGCGGGCTCGATGTCGTCCGCCTCCATGTGCCCCACGCGCGCGGCGACGAGGCGCTCGTCGAGGCGGCTGGCCCGGTCCTCGAGCCGCGTCGCCTGCTCGCCGTTGATGTCGCTCAGCTGCTGGAGGGCGAGCTTGAGGTCCTCGAGGCGGCCGCGGGTGAGGTCGTACTCCTCGAACGTGCGCTGGTCCGCGCGTGACTGCTTGCCGAGCACCTGGTTGCGCCGGACGATGTCGGAGAGGCCGTCGCCCGACAGCAGGAACTCGAGGTCGCCCGCGTCGCCAGCCTTGTACTGCTCCACGAGGCGACCGTAGATCTCCGCGCGGAGCCGCTCCTCGTCGCCCTGCGTCTGCTCGAGCAGCTCGGTGATCGCCGCGATGCGATCCTGCGCCTGGGCGGCGGCCGCGCGGTTGGCGTCGGCCTTCGCGCGGGCCTGCTCGCCGAGTTTGGCGGCCGTCCGGGCGCGGCGATCAGCCGGGTTGAGCCGGAAGGCGACCTTGCCGTGCACGCCGAGCTTCGGCGCGGCGGCCGTCGGCAGGCCGAAGGAGATGGGCGTGGCCGGCTGCTGGGCCACGGGCTGCACGTTGGTGAACTCGAGCGTGGGGCCGGCGGCCGCGGCAGGGCCCGCCACGCCAGCGGCGATCGCCGCGGAGGCCATGGCGACGAGGGCCGGGGTGAGGATCCGGCGGAGGGTGCGGGTGCGAGGGTGGAGGTCGGCCATGGTGGGCGGCGCGGCGCGCTCGTGCGATGCATCGGCGCTCGCGGGGCCGTGCTTGAACGACCGGGGCATGCGCGATGCGCTGCAGGATCCACGTGGGGGTGCGGGTTGCGCGCCGACCGGGGTGGGCGCGATACCATCGCGGCATGGCTGACGCGGCGACACGCACGGGGGACGGGGCGCCGGTGGCGTCGCGGCGGGTGTCCACGCCCGTGGCGATCCTCGGGGCGGTCCTTGTTGCCATCGCCCTCGTCGGCATCGCCGTGTGGCTCGTCGGGCCCAAGCCGCGGTCCGCGGATTCGGGCCTGCCCAAGTCGCCGCCGCCGCTCGCGCTGCCCGACGGCACGCCGACCACCGCGCCGCTGGCCCGCGCCGCGGCCAGCCTCGCCAAGGGCGACCTGGACGTGGCGCACTCGGCGTTCGAGGACATCGTGGCGCAGCAGCCCGACAGCGTCCCCGGGCAGGTCGGGCTCGCGCTCTCGCGGTGGAGCCGCACCGGCCCCCGCTCCAGCGAGGCGGACCTGCGCCAGCTCGCGCTGGAGGAGCCCGACAGCGCCTACGTCGCCCTCCACCTGGGGCTCGTCCAGGCCCTGCTCGACGAACCCCGCCAGGCCCGCGCCTCGCTGCACGACGCGCTCAGCCTCGGGCGCGCCACGCACGACGCCACCCAGCTCCACATGGCGAGCCTCGCCGACGACCTGCTGCACCCCCGGACCTTCCGCGGCTCGATGCCCGTGTTCATCCAGGCGACCGAGGTGCGCGCGGAGCACCGGGCGCAGCTGGAGCGGCTGCTCACGGCCATCGCGGCGGAGGACCGGTCCGAGGCCGCCCGCATCGCCGCATCGATCGGCTCGTCCGACGACGCGATGCTGCGGGTTGCCGGCGTCGCGGCCACGTTCTCCAAGGACGACATCGGCGGCTCGGTGAAGGAGCTCGACACGCTGGCGTCCGACGCGCGCCTGCCGAAGCCGGCTCGCGACCGCGCCGCCCTGCAGGCCACGATGGCCCAGCTGTGGAGCGGCACCGATCGCACCGCCAGCTGCGTCCGGCTGCACACCTTGGCGGGCGCTGCAACCGACCCGGGAACGCGTCGACTCGCGGCTCCGATCGAGCACGAGGTCTGCGCCAAGGATTCCGCCACGCCGGCGTGAACCCGGTGCGGGCGACCGGACAATGTGGGGTACGGCGCCTCCCGGCCCGGATGGAGATCCTTCGCCTCGTGGCCCTGTGGCCCGAATGCTTCGATCGGCGCTTCAGCTTTCCGTGGAGGAACCGATGTATCCCGTGAGGAGTGAACGAACGCTCACCATTGCGCGCCACGCTTTGTGAGTGACGAATCACGAACCTGCTTCATCCTGCGTGCTACACAACTTCATCATGTGTAGAGGCGCTGCGATACGGGGTATAGTTACAAGAACGCACCCGCCTCGAACCACCATCGGGACCGGCGACGCACAGCGCCTCGCGCGCACCGCCGCTCCAGGAAGCCAGGAAGCCAGTGAGCACCACCATGGTCGTGAACGCAGCAGAACTCGAAGAGGTGCAGGAGTACCTCGCCCGCCTCGACGCCGATCCGGCCGTCCTCGAGGGCGGCGTCCGCAACACGGACCTCGTCCGCTTCGCCCAGGAGCACGAGCTGAGCGATGACCAGCTCGCGCAGCTCGTCACCCTCGTGGAGGAGCGGGGGATCGACGTCGGCGACGGAGCCGAGACGGAGCTGGACGCCGTCGTGCGCCCCACCGCGCCCCAGGAGTCGCTGACCGCGGCCCTGGCGCGTGCCAAGGCGTCGGTACGCCCGCAGACCACCGACTCGCTCCAGCTCTTCCTCAAGGAGATCGGGCGTGTCCCCCTGCTGACCGCCAAGCAGGAGGTCGAGCTCGCCCAGGCGTACGAGGGCGGCAGCCAGCGCGCCAAGCAGCAGATGATCGAGGCGAACCTGCGCCTCGTCGTCTCCATCGCCAAGCACTATCGTGGCCAGGGCCTCGGGTTCCTCGACCTGATCCAGGAGGGGACCATCGGCCTCGTGCGCGCGGTCGAGAAGTTCGACTGGCGCAAGGGGTTCAAGTTCTCCACGTACGCCACGTGGTGGATCCGGCAGGCCGTGGCCCGCGCCCTCGCCGACAAGGGCCGCACCATCCGCATGCCCGTGCACGTGGTGGAGAAGGTCAACCGCATCGGTCGAACGGAGCGGCGCCTCGTCGCCGAGCTGGGGCGTGAGCCCACGCTGGCCGAGGTGGCCGACGTGCTCGAGATGCCGCTCGACGAGGTCGAGCAGATCAAGCACTCCATGCAGGCGCCGATGAGCCTCGATCGCCCCGTGGGCGACGACGAGGACTCGGAGTTCGGGCAGTTCGTGGCCGACGAGACCGCGACCTCCCCGGAGGATTCGGCGTCGCAGGAAGCGCGGGCGGAGACGCTGCGGCGCGTGCTGCAGAGCCTGAGCCAGCGCGAGCGGCGCGTGCTCGAGCTGCGCTACGGCCTGGCCGGTGAGCATCCCCGCACGCTGGACGAGGTCGGGCGCGAGTTCGGCGTCACCCGCGAGCGCATCCGCCAGATCGAGAACCAGGCCCTCCGCAAGCTGGAGGCGCTCGGCGAGGCACAGGCGCTGCGCGACTTCGCGGCCTGATCCGCTTCGAACAGGTGGAAGATGTGGGGCCCGGCGCGCACTGTGCGCCGGGCCCCATTCGAATTCAGTGCTGCGGGACGGGGCAGCTCGCACCCGGGTTGCCGCCCGGGCCTGCGTAGCAGGGGCCACCGGGGCCTGCGTACATCGGGCCGCCGGGCCCTGCGTACATGGGGCCACCCGGTCCGTCGTACATCGGGCCGCCGGGGCCGGCGTAGGCGGGGCCGCCCGGGCCGTCGTAGGCCGGGCCACCGGGACCTGCGTAGCACGGGCCTCCGGGGCCGTCGTACCGGGGGCCTCCGGGGCCGGAGTACATCGGCCCGCCCGGACCGTCGTACATGGGTCCGCCCGGCCCGTCGTACATCGGCCCGCCGGGGCCGGCGTAGCAGGTACCGCCCGGGGAGGTCGATCCCGTGCAGCGGGGGAGGGGGCAGGCGACGATCATGGGTGGCCTTCTTCTCGGGGGGCGGGGCGAGCCTCCGATCGTAGGCCGGGTGCCGCGTCGCGACGTCCCGCCGGCACCGATGTCGGCCGTCCTGGCCGTCGCGCGTGGCGCGGAGGGGCCGGCGGCGCCGCTTCGACTCAAGGTCGGTCGGTGGACCTGCCGAAGGGGTGGGTGCCGACGCCCACTCGGAGAGAACGAGCACCCCTTGAGCCTACGTAGCGCTGCACCATCCGGAGATCCGGTCCAGACCCTGCACTACTGCATGCGGCAGGTGTCGACGCTG
>JAOPYS010000459.1 GCA_025964465.1 Thermoleophilia bacterium | reverse complement strand
CGATGGCCACGATCGTCTTGTTGTCGAGCACCGTGTACGTGGGCTTGCCGATCCGGCTCGCCTCGGCCGTGCGCCACGTGCGCAGCGACACGTGCAGCGGGTTGCCGTCGTCGAGCTCCACCTTCGGGGCACCGGACCCGGAACCGCCGCCCGAGCGCGACCCCGCGGCCGCACCCGCCGGCGCCGCCGCGACCAGCCCCAGCTCGGCCAGGAACTCGCTCGGCTTGCCGGCGTCCGCCGCCCGGGTCAGGTACAGGTGCCGCTTCGCGCGTGTCAGCCCGACGTACAGCAGCCGGCGCTCGTCGTCCACGTCCGCGGCGCTCGTGCGGGACCTGAAGGGGAGCTCCTTCTCGTTGAGCCGCGGCAGGAACACTGCCGTCCATTCCAGTCCCTTGGCTCGGTGCAGCGTCAGCAACTCGACACCGCGCTCGTCGGCCCGCACGCCGAACCGCGCACGGACCGCGTCCACGAACGTCCCGACGTCGCCGAAGGATTCACCCTCCGCCATCGACACGAGCCGCGACAGGTCCTCCTGCAGGGTCTGGGCCTCGTCGCTGCCTTTGGCCTGGCCGTCCGCGCGCCACCCCACCCGCTCGGCCGTGGACCGCACGGCCTCCGCGACGCCGGGGTCGAATCGCTCGCGGTCGAGCTGGCGCAGCAGCCCCCGCGCCCCAGCCCGGTCGAGGAAGGCGCCGCTCGTCACCATGAAGGGGACGTCTGCCGCGCCGAGCGCCGCCTCGAACTCCGGGGACCGCGCGTTGATGCGGTAGAGGATGGCGATCTCGTGCCACGGCACGCCGAGCTCGTCGTGCAGGCGTCGGCACTCCGCCGCCACGAACGTCGCCTCGTCGGCCCGCGTCGCGTGCCCGGACACCGCCGGCTCGGGCGCGTCGACGACCGCCGCGAGCTCGGCGCTCGGGCGCAGCGACTTCTCGAACCCGCCCAGGCGCGGCGTCAGCCGGTTGGCCAGCTCGAGCACGGGCGCCGTCGAGCGGTAGCTCTCCTCGAGGCGCACCACCATCGCGCCCGGGTGCCGGTCGGGGAACTCGAGCAGCCAGCTCGGGCTCGCGCCCGTGAAGGCGTAGATCGTCTGGTAGTCGTCGCCGACGACGCACAGGTCGCTCGTCTCGCTCGTCCAGTGGTCGAGCAGCGCCTGCTGCAGCGGGTTGACGTCCTGGTACTCGTCGACCGTGAGCGCCCGGAACCGCGCGCGCAGTCGCTCGCCCGCCACGGGCTGCTCGTCGAGCAGGTCGGCGAGCTTCGAGAGCAGGTCCTCGAAGTCCCACGCGCCCACGCGCTCCTTGGCCGCCTCGTAGTCGGCGAAGACGCGCCGCATGCGTTCGGGGTCCTTGAGCGGCTGCTCGTGGCCCGTGCGCTCGAGCTCGTCGAGGTAGCGCTCCGGCGTGACCCGCCGGTTCTTGGCCCACTCGATCTCCTGCGCGAGCTCGCGACGCGGGCGGAAGCTGTCGGGCATCGGCAACCCGCGCGCGATGTCCTCGAGCAGCGCGATCTTGTGCGGCATGAGCCGCGGCATCGGCTGGCCCGTGAGCGGGGTCCACAACACGCCGAGCATCCACATCGCCGCGCCGTGGAACGTGCGCGCCTCGACTCCCCGCACCCCGAGCGCCGCCAGCCGCTCGCGCAGCTCGCCCGCAGCCTTGTCGGTGAAGGTGACCGCCAGCAGCTCCCTCGCCGCGAACGTGCCGCTCGCGACCTGCCACGCGATGCGGTGCGTCACGGTCGTGGTCTTGCCCGTGCCGGCGCCGGCGAGGATCGCAACCGGACCGCGCACCGCCTCGGCGGCCTGGCGCTGCGCGGCATTGAGCCGGCCGAGCACCTCGTCGGGGTCGGCGGTGGGGGCGGGGAGGAGGGCGTCACTCATCTTCGTGGGAGTCTGGAGCATGGGACCCGAGTCTGACGCACGCGTCGGCCGCGTCCGCGATCATGACCCGATGCAGCTCGCCCCCGTCGCCACCACCAGCCCCGTCCTGCTCCCGACCGGCGTCGCCTCCGTGGCCCCCGCGGCCACCGCCGCGCCCGCCGCACGCCCGACGTGGACCGCCCCGCGCGTGGCCGCCCCGAGCGCACCCCTCGCCGTCGAGGGCGCCGCGGACGGTGTCGCGCGCCTCGCCGCTCCCACAGCTCCCGCCTTCCCGCCGATCGTGGATTTCCCCGGCATCGCCGCCGGGCAGGTGTTCGACATCGTCAAGGGCAGCAAGGCCGGCCCGATCGGCGTGAAGGGCGAGGCCCTCGTCAACCGCCTCGACCCCGACCACGCCACGTTCCACGTCGAGGCCGGCCGTTTCGGCATCCACATCAACGTCGACGTCGACATCCAGCAGATCGCGGCCGACCAGGTGCGCATCACGTCCCACGGCTCGGGCATCCCGGACACGGTCGCCATCGGCAAGGTCATCGAGGCCCGCACCAATCACGCCGTGTTCGAGCAGGTCGACGACCCGAGCAAGCGCACCACGATCGACCACGACGGCAACGGCACGATCACGATCGACGCCACCATCCCGACGTTCGGCAACGCGCACCTCGTCCTCCAGCGCCGCTGAGCCACGCGCGGCCCTGCGCCCGACCGACCGCCGCGTGGGGTACGCTGCGCGCATGGATTCCGGTGACCACCCCCGCGGCACGGACGCCGCGACGCCGACGGCGCACCACGTGCTGCCCGATGGCGTGGAGGACGTGGCCGCCGACGAGGAGGCCGAGCTCGCCGCCGTGCTCGGTGGCCCGAGCGACGCCCCCGCCGGCCCGGCCCCCAGCCGCGACGAGGCCCCGCGCACGCGCGACGTGCTCTCGGCCATCGCCGAGCGCGAGCACGCCGTGCCGGTGCACCGCGAGCTCGAGCGCCGCGAGCGCAAGTTCGTGCGCTGGCTGCTCGTCTCGCTGGTCATCGCGGTCGCCGCCCTGTACGGCGCCATGTGGTGGCTCGACCCGATCTCCGTCACCGGCCGTCAGACGCGTTTCTCCGTCGTCGAGAACGGCGGCGTCCGCCAGGCCAAGCTCGACCTGATGGACCGGCTCCCCGCGCCGCCCGGCGTGCTGGTGCTCGGCTCGTCCCGGTCGATGAAGCTCAACCCCGTCGAGATCCACAAGGACACGGGCGAGGACGCCTTCAACGCCGGCGTCTCCGGCGGCACCGCCAAGGACATGTACCTCTACGCGCGCTACGCGGACGAGCTGTGGGGCAAGCAGGACGCCACCTTCCCGCACCTGGTGATCGGCGTGGTCAGCGACGTGTTCCGCTACTCGGGCACGTCGAGCCTCGATCCTCGGCTCAAGAAGTTCCTGCCGAAGTCGCAGTCCGACTCCGGGCGCCTCGAGGTGGCGAAGGAGCTGCTGCAGGCCAAGACGGTCGAGGGCGCCGCCCGCGCCGTGCACCGCGTCGTCAAGCACGACGGGGTCGGAGCACTCCTGCACCCCGAGCAGGGCGCGGGCAAGATCGACGCCGAGCTCGCGACCACGGGCAAGCAGCGCGGCAACCAGCTCGAGAACCTGAGCCCGCGCGGCATGCAGCTGTTCGACCCGGGCATCGAGGGCGACAAGTCCAAGTTGCCCGTGCGCGTGGAGCGACAGATGCGCACGTTCGCCCGCGGCGGCTACGAGGCCGACCCGAACTTCACGGGGATCGACGCGCGCTCGCTCGAGCTGTTCCGCCGCATGATCAAGATGGCCAACTCCCACGGGGACGTGCCCACGGTCTGGATCACGCCGTTCCAGCCCGGCGCACTCAAGTACCTGCCCAAGGACAAGTACGAAGCGCGCAACCGCACGTACAAGGCGGCGCTGCGCAAGCTGCTGGCGAGCGGCGACGTGAAGTTCACGTTCGTCGACGAGACGGAGGAGCTGGACTCGTTCGGCGGCAACCCCGAGGACTTCCACGACGGCATCCACATGAAGGAAGCCAACACGGAGCGCCTGCTCCGCTACCTGGACCGGCGACACCTGCTGGCCAAGGCCGACGTGGCCCGCACCGCCCGCTGACGCAACCGCCGGCCCGCGCGACCCGATGACCCGGTAGGGATTCGGGGGACGTTCGGGATGACCGTTTCGAAGACATCGGGCCACGCCGCGGCGTTGCCCATCCACACCACAGCCGACGTGCGCTCGGCCGACGGCGTCGATGCGCCCTCGGGCGACCGCGCCCTGCCCGACATCCCCGGCTCGAGCCCGTGGCAGCCCGGGGCCTACGACCGCGTCGGGCGCAGCGTGCACTCGCACCCTTTCCAGACCCTGGCGCTCGGCGCCGTCGGCGCGGCCGCCGGTGTGCTCGGGATGCGGCTGCTCGGCCGCGGCGCCGTCCTGCAGTCGCTCGGCGGGCTCGCCGCCGGGCTGGTCGGTGGCGCCGCGGGTGCGTGGACGCTGGATCGCCTGCGCTCGCCCGACACGGTGCGCCCGGGGGAGAAGGGTGCGCCGCGCTCGAACGCCCCGGCCCCGTCCACGACCGTCGCCGCGGACGAGCGGCTCAAGGTCATGACCTTCAACATCCGCGGCTCGATCGGGCCGACCGGGTTCGGGTCGAGCGGCGGCGACCTGGACGCCGTCGCGGCCACGATCCGCCAGGAGGACCCGGACATCGTCCTGCTGCAGGAGGTCGACCGCTTCGCCGCGCGATCGACGTGGCACGACAACCTCGACGGCCTGGCGGAGCGGCTGCACCCGGACTCGGCCGTCGAGAGCGCGCCGTTCGACAGCATCACCGGGCGCCAGCAGACGACCGCCGTGCTCACCTTCAACGGCAGCCACGTCGCCGCGGCCCGCGGGCTGTCGCAGCCCGATCCGCACGGCACGGGTGCGGTGCGGCGCACGCTCGGCATGCTCAAGCCGATCGACCACGCGCTCGAAGATCACGGCATCACCTGGCTGGAGGACGCGGCGAAGGCCCACCCCGGCTTCGAGCAGCGCGGCGTCACCGACACGATCGTCACCACGCCCGGCGGGACGGACGTGCGCGTGCTGTCGGCGCACGAGCGCTGGGCCGGGTCCGACGGTGACTTCCCGGCGATGCACGTGGAGCCGCTCGCCCGGGCGCTCGGCGCCTGGGACGGGCCGACCATCCTCGGCGGCGACTTCAACACCGGCTCGACGCAGCGCGACGGCAGGCGCGAGACCGGGTGGCTGCGCGACGAGGCGGGCCTCGTCGATTCGCAGACCATGGCCGGGCAGGCGCCTGGGACGCGTCAGCCGACGATCCGCGGCGAGGGGCGACACGACATCGACCGCATCTACGCCAGCGGCGACCACTTCACGACCGTCGAGTCCCACCGCGTCACCGACGGCCCGGCCTCGAGCGACCACTACGCGCTCGTCTCCACCCTCGAGACCGTCCCCGACTGACACGTCTCTGGAGGGGCGTCAGTCCGTGGTGAGGCGAGCGAGGGCGCCGAGCACGCGGTGCGTGAGCGGGTTGCCGGCGTCGTCCGGCCGCGTGACGAGCCAGATCGTGGCCTCGCGCGCGCAGCTCTCCCACGGCTCGCCCGTGACCTCCACGAGCCGGCGCTCCGCGACCGTGCTCTCGTTGTGCAGGCGCACCACGACGTCGGGTGCGTAGACGGCGGCGAGCCCGCGGCGCGCCACCTCGAACGCCGTCTCGAGCGCGTTGATGCGGTAGCGCACCACGCGGTGCTCGCCATCGGGCCACCCGTCGGCGGCGCGCTGCGCGGCGAGCGAGGACTGCACCGCGTGCCCGGGCGCGGCGAAGGGCAGCACGCCGTCAGGCGTGGCGGCCCGCGCCGCGAGGTCGGGGTGCGCGAACGTGGCGAGGCGCATGGAGCCGACCTCGACGTGGGTCGCGTCGGTCGTGGATGCCGGCGCGATGGTGATGCCGATGTCTGCGTCGCCGCCCGCGACGGCCCCCTCGACCTCGCCCGGCCGCATCGCCACCACGCGCACGGCGTGCGCGGCGAGCGCGCCCGCGGCCAGGTCCCCGAGCACGTAGGTCGTGAACGTCTCGAAGGACGCGATCCGCAGTTCGGCCGGCGCGTCCTGCGCCACGTCACCGGCACGATCGTGGAACCGGTCGTAGGCCTGCACCGCGTGCGTCGCCTCGTCCGCGAGCTCCATGCCCGCGTCGGTGACGCGGATGCCGCGGCCGTGCGGCACGACCAGCCCGATCCCCAGCTCCCGCTCCAGCCCGTGGATGGAACGCGACAGTGCCGCAGGGTGGATGCCGAGCAGCCGCGCCGACTCGCGCATGCTGCCGGTCTGCGCGACGCTCGCCAGGTGTCTCAGCCGTGTGATGCTCATCGAACCGTCGTCGAGCATAGCGGCACGGCCCGCCCGCGCCGCGACGCCGGCCGACGTCGACACTAGGCTGGCACCGACATGGGTGCCGACGTCTTCCTCCCCGTCCTCGACACGCTCGACAGCGACCGCATCGCGGAGCTGCGCCGCCGCGACGAGTTCTTCTGGCTCGACCTGGAGTCGCCGACGCGCGAGGAGCTCGAGGACCTCGCGGCGTGCATGGGGCTGCACGAGCTCGCCATCGAGGACGCCGAGAACTTCGACCAGCGCCCCAAGCTCGACGAGTACGGCGACCACGCCGCCCTCGTCTACTACGGCGTCGCCGACGTCGGCGGTCGCTCGAGGAGCCTCGAGCTGCTCGAGGTGCACGTGTTCGTGCACGGCGACGGCGTGGTCACCGTGCGCCGAGCCCCGTGGCCCGACAGCGTCGCCCTGCGCGAGACGTTCCAGCGCGTGCCGCTCGGGTCCGAACAGCTCGTCGTCTACCGCATCCTCGACACGCTCACCGACTCGTTCTTCCCGCTCGTCGAACGCATCGACGCGGAGATCGAGCAGCTCGAACAGGCCGTGGTCGCCGACCCGCAGCCCGAGCACATCCAGCACGTCATGCGCCTCAAGCGCGACCTCGCGTCGCTACGGCGCACGGTCGGGCCCATGCGCGACGTCGCCGGCGTCGCGGTGACGCGCCTGGCGGAGATCCCCGGCCTCGCCAACGGGCCGCGCGACTACTTCCGCGACGTGTACGACCACATGCTGCGGATCGAGCGGGCCTTCGACTCCAGCCGCGTGCTCCTGTCCGACGTGCTGAGCGTGCACTCGGCGCGCGTCGCGCACCACCAGGGCAAGTCGACGGAGCGCCTGACGCTGGTCTCGACGATCTTCCTGCCGTTGTCGTTCGTCGTGGGGTTCTTCGGCCAGAACTTCCAGTGGATGGTGGACGCGGTGAAGACGCGCAACGACTTCCTCGTGTTCGGCATCGGCGGCATGGTCGCCTCCGTGCTCATCCTCATCCCGCTGATCGGCCGCTCGGCGCTGCGCGGCGACCGCCTGCCGGCGATCCCAGACCGCTGACGCCGCCACCTCATGGTGCCGTGGGGGAGATGCGACGCGCCAGCACGCCGAGCACGAGGCCGAAGAGCGCGTGCCGCCACGTGGCCTGCGCCAGCTGGCGCCGACCGAACGACGGGGCCAGCACGTCGCGCGCCGGGTGCACGCGATCGGCCGCCGCCGTCAGCGGATACATTCCGAAGTTCTCGACCTGCGCCATCGCCTGTGCGGAGACGAGCGGGTCCACGTCCGGCGTGCGTCGGCGCACCTCCGAGTAGGCCAGGCCGAAGGCGGCGCCGTTGGCGAGGTGCATGGCCCATCCGGCCGGGCGCCAGCCGGCGCCGTGCGGGCGCACGGCGCGGCCGAGCAGCTCCACGTCGTCGTAGCCGCTGCGGAAGGCGCGCTTGTCGAGGGACTGCTGCGCTGCCCAGACGGCGGCGGCCGCGGCCCCGGCGAGACCGAATCGAAGGCGGGTGGAAAGCTGCATGGGGAGCGTATGCCCGGTGGACACGCGTGCCATCATCCACCGGTGGACGAACCTGCCGTCACCCTGGGCTCCCGCCTCGCCGCCGC
>JAOPYS010000456.1 GCA_025964465.1 Thermoleophilia bacterium | reverse complement strand
TGCCGCCGCCGATTGCCTTCTTGACCTTGTCAAAGAGCCCCATGAGGTGGCCCAACCTTTCGGAGTGAATGGATGCCGAGGGGTGCCGCGCGCATCAGCACGCGCCCCACGGCCGGGCCGGCCCGTCCGGGACATCTGCCCCGACGAGTGCCGGCTCCGCGATGCGTCCGCCCGAACCGGGCTCTGCGATCGCGATGGATTCGCGAACGGTGCGAGTGACATGGAGCGTCCGCCCCATCACCGCTCCGAGCGCTCGAACGACTTCCTCGGGCTTCGCGCTGCCCTCGTCGGTCAGGCGCACGAACGCTCGCAGTGCAGGCTCCCCGCCCACGTCCACGACCGTCAGGTCACCGATGAAGCGACGCACGTCGACGTGACGCGTCCGCTTGTTCGGGCTCGCACGCTCGACGAGCGCTTCCCCCAGTTCCAGCAACTGCTCGACCCCTGCGCGGAGCTGGTCCGCATCGGGGCCGTCGGTACCGAGCGTCCAGCGCCACGTCGCGCCGGACACGCGACTCGCGGCGCTCGCGTAGGCGCCCTCGAGTCGAATCATTCGCTGCAGGGCCAGGCCGGCCGGCAGCACCTCGGAGAGCCGGAGCGCGAACGCATCGGCGTCGATCTCCTCCTGCAGCTCCACCTCGACGATGTCACTCCACGCCTCGGTGGCCACCGGCCGCGGCATCGCCATCTTGATGCGCGGCTTGGGGCGCATCCCCGGGCTCAGGGCGAGCTGCACGCCGGAGCGGCGCATCGCACCGAGCAGGGTGTCGACGGTCTCGAGGTGGCTCAGGAAGCGCACGCGCCCGGTGATGGCCAGCTCGAGGCGGTAGTGGTAGCGGTGCTCGAACGCCGCGACCGAGGCGGCCAGCGCCTGCTCGGGCGTCATGATCCGCGGATCGTAGTCCGGGTCGACGGCAGGCTCGGCGGCGATGTCAGTGACGTCGCTCACTTCATCACCCGCGTCCGGATGGGACCGAGGCAGGCACCGCAGTCGGTGCAGCCATCCCAGCGACAGTCGCCGGTGATCGCCTCGGCGCGGCTCTGCCACAGCTCGTCGAGCAGGAACTCCTTGCTGAGGCCCGAGCGGATGTGGTCCCACGGCAGCGGCTCGAATTCGCCGAACACGCGCTCGGCCTCGCCGTCGAGGGTGAGGCCCTCCTGCGCGTACGCGTCGTGCCAGGCCGCCGCGTCGTGCAGCTCGTTCCACGCGTCGAAGCGGGCACCGGAGCGCCAGGCCCGCTCGATGACGCGCGCCGTGTGGCGACCGCCGCGGCTGAGCGCGCCCTCGAGCATGGAGGTCGTCGGGTCGTGCAGCGACAGTCGGATCTGCCCGCCGCCACGCGGCATCGAGCGCCGGATGAACGACTGCTTGAGCAGCAGCTGCACGCGCGGCGCCATGCCCTCCCACTGGAACGCCGTGTGCGGCTTGGGCACGAAGTTGGAGGCCGACACGTGGACGGTGAAGCGCGCCTGCTCGCCGAGCACCTCGCGGCCGATGTCGCGGGCGCGCACGCCGAAGTCGACGATCGCCTGCACCTCGTCGTGGGTCTCCCCCGGCAGGCCGATCATGAAGTAGGTCTTCACCGACGTGTAGCCCTGCTCGAACGCGGCGCGCACGGCCCCGTCGATCATCTCGTCGTCGATGGTCTTGCAGATGATGTTGCGCATCCGCTGGGTCGCGGCCTCGGGCGCGATCGTGATCGAGGCCTGCCGCGTGTTGGCGGCGGCGCTCATCGCAATGGGCCCGGTGTCGACGCGGTTGGAGGGCAGCGTCAGGTGCAGGTCGGGATGGATCGCCTTGATGCCGGCGATGGCGTCGTCGATGTCGGTGTAGTCGCTCGTGGCGAGCGAGGTGAACGACAGCTCGTCGTAGCCCGTGCAGTCGAGCACCTTGGCGCCCGCCTCCACGACCTCGGCGGCGGGGCGCTCGCGCACGGGGCGGTACCAGGTGCCGGCGTGGCAGAAGCGGCAGCCGCGCGTGCAGCCGCGCATGACCTCGACGCTGGCACGGTTGAAGATGGCGGAGGCGTACGGGACGATCGGCTTCGACGGCTGGGTTGCGATGTCGAAGGAGTCGTAGACGGCGCGGTCGACGAGGTGCGCGCCGAGCGACGGCACGTAGACGTTCGGCATGTTCGCCAGTGCGAGCATGCGGCGGCGGCGGTCGGGCAGGCGCTCGAACACCTCGACGATGCGCTCGACGAGGTCCTCCGCCTCGCCGATCAGGAAGGCGTCGAAGAAGGGCGCGAGCGGCTCTGGGTTGGAGGCGCAGGGGCCGCCGCCGATCACGATCGGGTCGCCTTGGGTGCGCTCCTCCGCGTGGAGCGGGACGCCGGCGAGGTCGAGCATCTCGAGCACGTTGGTGTAGCAGAGCTCGTGCTGGAGGGTGATGCCCCACATGTCCGCGTCGCGCACGGGGCGCCACGACTCGAGCGTGAACAGCGGCACGCCCTCGCGGCGCATGGCATCCGCCATGTCGGGCCACGGGCAGTACGCGCGCTCGGCCCAGGCGCCGGTGCGCTCGTTGACCATGGCGTAGAGGATCTGCAGCGCCTGGTTGGAGATGCCGATCTCGTACGCGTCGGGATAGGACCAGACCACGCGCGCAGTCGCCGTCGCCGGGTCCTTGACGACCTGGTTCGGCTCACCGCCGATGTACCGGGAGGGCTTCTGCACCCCCGGCAGGATCGACTCGATGGTGTGCTCGAGCGGATTCAACCGGCTCGAACCTCCTGCAAAATCGCACTTTCCCGCGGCTCGCTCGGGCGCGCGCTGTGCGCGGCGCCGTCGCTTGCCCGGCTGCGGCGGCTGCCGGCTCCGATCCCCGTCAGGGTGGATGCCTCGGCGCCGGCCGCGCGCAGGGCGCCAGCGGACGGAAAACTCCTGCGTACCCTAGCAGACG
>JAOPYS010000453.1 GCA_025964465.1 Thermoleophilia bacterium | reverse complement strand
CTGATCGAGGGCGTGCACCTCGTGCCCGGCCTCGTGTCGCCGGTCGACATGTCGCGCTCGGCGGTCATCGACACCGTCGTGCACATCGAGGACGAGCGCACCCACCGCGCGCACTTCACCATGCGCGGCATGCAGACGGACGGCTCGCGCCCCGTCGACCACTACCTGCGCAGCTTCGACCGCATCCGCCAGATCCAGGACTACCTCGTCGAACAGGCGGGGCGACGCGGCGTGCCGGTCATCGAGAACACCTACCTCGACGACACGGTGCGCCGGCTCGTCGACCACACGCTCGACGTCGTGGAGCGCGTGGCCACGGAGCGCGACCAGGGCGCTCCCCAGGGTGGTGCCAGCCCGATCGTGCCGTCGCACGAGGCGCTCCCCATGGGCCTGGAGGCGCAGCTGGAGTCCGCCACGCAGGCCCTCTCGGTGGAACTCGGCGCCGGCTTCCAGCTGCCCGGCGCCTGAGACCGCCCGCACGGCGGCCTCGATCGGGCTTGTCGACGCGGCGAGTTCGTGGTCCCATGGTCCGGCGGAACCTCGAGTCGCGGGACCACGGGGAGCAGGTCACTGCTCCTCCCTGCATGAGGGATGGGGAACGGGCACATGGCAGTCGGATGTTGTGGAAGTGGTGGCGCCGCGCCGTTGACGGCGACTCCGGCGGCTGCCTCGGCGGCCCCTGAGGCGGCGCCCGTCACGAGTGCGCTGACCGGCGGTGGAGCCGGCGCCGCACCACAGGCCCTCGCAGGCGCGGCCGCCATCGGCACGACCGCGCCCGGCGCGTCGAAGGGCACTGCCGTCGGCAAGATCATCTCCGCCACCGACACCGAGGTCGTGATGCAGCAGGACGACGGCACGACCGTCCGCCTCGCCGTCCGTCCGCAGGACGCCAAGGCCGTGGGCGCCTCGCACCTGCAGTCGGTGCACACCAAGCCCGGCGCCCCGAAGATCTCCCTGCCGACCGAGACCATCGGCGGCACCACCTACGCCGTCGGGCCGTACAAGCACGCGAGCTAGCGCGGGCGTTGCCCGACGGGCGCGCGTCGGCGTTCGGTCGGTGCGAGGCCACGGTCGCGTCGAATTCGCCCCGCCTCGTGGGTCATGGGGCGAGCGCATCGATACGAAGCTGGAATCGCCTGCGGCGATCGCTACGTGCGCGCACGGATTCTGCTCAGGCCGCGGGGCGGGACCGACGATAGACGTCGTGCATGCCCGCCGCGTCGTCCATCGCTCCTGCCCGTCCCCGGCTCGTGTCGGGGCTCGTCGCCCTGTTGGCTGCGTTCGTCGTCCTCGTCCTTCCGGGGAGCGCCCGCGCTGCGACGGTCGCCGTCTCCGGCACCGCGCTGCAGGACGAGGTCACCTCCGTGGCCTGGGCCCGCTGTGACGGCACGACCGCCAATGTCGCGATCCTCGTGGATGGTGCCTCGAAGGTGAACGCCACGTGCAACGCGACGACCGGCGCGTTCACCGCGAACGTCAACCTGGCGTCCGCCGGCCAGCTCCTCACGGTGTTCACGGACACGAACTCGGCAGCGGCACACGCCGCGACGTACGTACGCAACGCCAACACCACGAGCCCGATCACGGGGTTGCGGCTCGTCCAACGACGCGTATGGATCGCCTCGGTCGGCGGCGGGACGATCAGCGAGGGCAGCTTCTCCGTGGCCAGCCAGTCGCTCGACAGCGACATCCCGCTGTCGTACGCCGCGGGGCCACCGCCTGCGGTATCGACGGACCCGGGCGTCGGTATCGTCGTGGGAGCCGGCGCCACCCTCGCGACCTGCAGTTCGCTGAACACCACGAGCATGCACGTCTCGTCGAGCGGCACCTACACGAACGGGTGCTCGGACGTCCGCTTCACCGGGTCCGGCGAGGGCGGGTGCACGGGGGGCCCCGGCGTCGCACGGCCGCTGTGCGTCGACCCGGGTGGCAGCTGGTCGAACTCGTGGCAGCTGACGCTGTTCGCCTTCGACCGCGACATCGAGGTGGAGACCGCGGCGACCTACGGCTGGCTGGTCTTCGGTGGCACGCAGAAGGGCGCGACGGCGCACCTCGGCACCGCGCTCGGACAGACCCTCTCGACCCAGAGCTGGATGAGCGTCGGCTCGTGGTTCACCCCCGAGCCCGTGACCGTCGACACCACTCGCTGGCACCCCAACATCGCCGTCGGCAAGAACCTGTTCGTCGGCGCGTTCTCGACGTTGCGCGGCGACTCCCCCGAGACGATCTCCGCGCCGGCCGGGATCAACGGCGGCGGCCAGGTGCTGCTGCCTGCGGCCGACGTCACCGTGGCCGCCGACCGCCCCTACGTCGAACTGGGGACGCGCTGGTGGGGCAACGAGGGCTCGTTCGTGCTCGGGTCCCTCACCGTCACCAACGCGTACACCCGGACGCCGTGGGCGACCGCCGGCACCGGCATCACGCCGGCCTACAACTCGGCCGGCACGAACACCGATGTCCCGGCCCGCGTCCGGATCACCGACAACGGCTTCATCACGGTCGGCAACCAGCCGACGAACGGAGGCGACTGGTTCGTCCAGCGCGTCGACTGGGACGGCAACCTGGCGACGGGGTTCGCCGGCACGGGGCGCACGACGTGGAACTCCGGCGGTACCAACGCGGACGTGGCCTACGACGCCGCGTCGGGCTGGATCGCCAACCGCAGCGTCGACTACGTGGTCGGCCAGCGCGGGACCAACTCCGGCGACTGGGCCATCCGGGCGTACGACGACGTGACGGGGGTTCCGGTCGCGTCGTTCGGCACCTCCGGCATGGTGACCTACAACTCCGCAGCCGGCACGAGCATCGACGCGGCTCGCGCCGTGCGCGTGGCGGACGGGTACCTCTGGGTGGCCGGCACCGTGGGGTCGGCGTCGACGGGCCAGGACTGGGCAGTGCAGCAGTACGACGCGACCACCGGTGCGCTGCTCAACACGCTGCCGTGGGGAGGCGCCGGCACCGACACCCTGAACTGGATGGTGGCCGACCAGGGGAGCCTGTACGTCGGCGGCAGCACGGGCAGCGCGGGTGGCGACATCGCGGTCCGCAAGGTGAACGGAACGTCCACGCCCACCCCTACGTGGGACACGAGCTTCTCGGGCGGAGGCACCTACACGTGGGATTCGGGGACGAGCACCGTCGACACCTCGACCTCCGGCGTGATGTGTGACGTCGACGCGAACCTGTGCATCGCCGGCACCAGCAGCACCAACGGCGGCGACATGGTCGTGCAGCGGCTCTCCAACGACGGGTACCTGCAGGCCGCGACGACCTACGACTCCGGTGCCGGCGCGGACAACGCGTGGGGGATCGAGGCGATCGGCCCGTCCATCACCGTGGTCGGGGACGTGCCGTCCAACGGTGGCGACGTCGCGCTCCTGCGGTTCGGAGCCATGGACCTGGCGCCGGACACGACGTGGGGGACGGCCGGCCGCGTCACGTGGAACTCGGGCGGTACGCAGCTCGACTCCGCGCGCGACCTCTACCTCGAGAGTGACAACGAGGGCGGCGACGGGTCGATGATCGTCGCCGTCCGCCAGGGTACCAACGGGGGTGACGTCACCAACATGCTCTTCGACTACGACGGCGCCCTCATGAACACCACCACGTCGGCCACGACCGTCCGCGTGAACCTCGGTCACGGCGCCGCACCGCTCGTGGTGAGCGGTAAGCTCGTCGTCGGCCGTGCGGGTGACCCGGGCACCACCACCTTCGACGACCGCATCAGCCAGCGCGCGATGCGCGTCGGCGGCGACATGACCGTGACGTCGACCGGCCGCGTCCGCGCGCCGAAGGACGTGCCGTGGACGCTCGCCGGAGACCTCACGGTCAACGGGACGTTCCTGCACGACAACGGCAAGCTCACGCTGACCGACCCGTCATCGAGGACGGACATCGGTGGCACCTCGGCGCTCACCCTCAACGACCTCTCCATCGCCCCGGGCAAGCTCGTGCGGTTCCCGACGGCCACCACGACCACCGTCGCCGGTGCGCTGACCGCGGTGGGGTCGAGCTGTACCAACCAGGTGCAGCTGGCGTCGACCAGCCCGGGGACGCGCGCGAACCTCAACGTCACGGGCTCGGCCAGCGTCCAGTACGCGGTGATCACCGACTCCAACGCGGTCACCGCCCGCACCGCCACCAACACGGTCAATGGCGGCAACAACGCCGGGTGGACCATCAGCGGGGCGTGCGCGAACGGTGCGGGCGCACCGACCAACCTGTTCACGGCGGACGGGTCGAGCCAGACGAGCGCCACGCACGGCGTCACCACCACGACGACGCCGCACTTCTCGTGGGTGAACCGTGCCTCGGTCGGCATCACGCAGTACCAGGAGCAGGTGTTCAACGACACGCTCGACGACGTCGCCGGGTTGTGGAACTTCAACGGTGCCGGCACCGACACGGTCGCAGGCGGCATCGGGACGGCAGTGGCCACGGCCCCGGCGACGTTCACCGGCTCCGGGCGGTTCGGCAGCGCGCTCTCGCTCCCCGGCACCGGTGGGTACGCCACCATCCCGTCGCGCCCGCTGACGACGTACACCGTCGACCTCTGGACGAAGATCACCGCATGCGACGGGGACACCAACCCCGCGCACGCGACGCAGCCGCTCATCGCGAAGTCGGCAGTGCCGGCCAGCTCCGACCGCAACTACTCGATCACCGTCGACTGCACCGGCTCGGACAAGGGGAGCGTCACGGCAGGGTTCGACGACGGGGGCTGGTTCGAGACGGTGACCAGCTCGGGTGGCGAGCTCGCGGACGGTGGCTGGCACTACGTCGCCTTCGCCGTGGACTCGGACGGCAAGGGCAAGCTCTACATCGATGGCAACATCGTCCAGGGCTCGGCCGAGGGTGGCACCCCGGTCACGTCGTCCGCATCGACCTGGGTGGGGCGCGACGTCACGGGCACGGGGCAGCAGCTGGCGGGGCTCGTCGACGAGCTGCGCATCTCGGGCGTCGCGCGGTCCGGCGATGCGATCCGTGGCTACTACCACACGATGTTGCCGCACTTCACGACGCTGTGGGACTCCGGCGGCGCCGGCACGACCTGGTCGGGGACCCCCACGTGCAACGCGGGCCAGCGCTGCCCTGACGTCGTGTACGGCGGGTCGACCGGCGACCTGCTGCGCTCGGACGCGCGGTACTACACGCGCGCGCGCTTCAACGGTGGTGTCTGGAGCACCGCGGACTGGTTCGAGACCGTGCCGGCGATCACCGTCGCGGTGTCGCTGCCCACGGCGTCGCTCGGACGGGTCCTGAGCGGGACGGATTCGACCGCGCAGTCGAGCGCGACCGTCTCGACGAACAACATCAGCGGGTACTCGCTGCTGCTGCGCGAAGCCGGGCCCGTCGACGACGGGCTGCAGGTCCTGCCGAGCTTCCCGAGCCCGGACAGCAACACCCCGGCACCATGGGCACCGTTGGCGGGCAGCGGCTTCGGCGTGACGGTGCTGTCGGCACCCGGTCGGTCGGCGGCGCGGTGGGGCACCGGCACGGTCGCGACGGACGTCGGCAACCTCAAGTACGTGGGCCCCGCGACGACGAACCCGACGACCTTGGCGAGCACCACCGCGGCGAACGCGACGCCCGACACCATCACGTGGTCCTATCGCGCGAACCCGCCGCCGAACCAGCCGCCCGGCCGCTACGCGAGCACGCTGATCATCACTGCCGTCGCGAACCCGTGACTGCGCGAGCACGCCTCAGCGCAGCAGTCGCAGGCCCTGCCACGCCTTGGTGAGGCCCTGCACGAGCCCGTCCTCGAGGCCCCATCGCATTGCTGCCGCATCGCGCAGCGCTGTGGCCGCGACGGGCAGGTCGATCGCCTCGATCTCCCCGCGCCCGAGCATCGCGCCGAGCTGCTTGGCGGCGCTCGCCGCCACGTCCGCCATCGCTTCCGATCCGTGCGCATCCTGCACGGCGAGCATCGGCTTGGTCAGGAGCTGTGTCCCGACGTGCACGTCGAGTTCGCGGCCGGCCCGTGCGATCGTCGCGCGGAGCGCGTCCAGGTCCTCGGACCCCTCGCCCAGCAGCCCCAGCTCGCGGGCACCGACGCTCGCGCTGTCGGTGTAGGCCGCGCCGAACAGGTCGCTGAACGCCTCGCCGGCGATGTCGTGCTCCGCGAGTCGCGCCACGGTCGGCAGGTCCTGCGCCTCCACGGCGCGACGCAGGGCGGCGGACGCGTCGATCCCCCACAGCTGCTGGGTGGCGGTGTGGCCGACCTCGTGTGCGAGCACGGCTCGCCAGTGGCTGGTGAGGAGCTCCTGCGAGGACGACAGCCGGTGCGCCGTCTCCGGGTCCATGATGCTCGTCAGTTCGCGCAGCTCCTCGGGGTCCCGGGGCCCGGTGAGCACGCGCACGAACTCCGCCTGGCCGGAGGCCGACGCGTTGGCGATCGAGTCGGGGTCCCCGCTCGACAGGAGCATGGCGTCGGCGGGGTCGCGCCACGTCGGCAGGCCGCGCTCGCCGAACCAGTGGGAGATGTCCTCCAGCAGCGCCGTGTCGGGCGCCGCACGATGGGCCGGGTCGATCGTCTCGGTGCCCACGAGCAGCGCCTGCCCGATGAAGGCCTGCGCGTCGGCCGCCATCACGATGCGACGGGTCGGTGTCGCGGCGTTGACGAGGTTGGCGGCGTTCCAGGCGTCGGAGGGCAACGCTCCCAACGGCTGCAGTCGAGCCAGGCCGAGCCGCCCGGCGAGGTCCGACCACGTACCCGACCGGACCACGAGCTCTGGTCGCTCCGGCGCGCCCGGCAGCACGACCTCCATCAACCGCTCGCCCGGAGGCGTCGACACCTGGTGCAGCTCGAACAGGTCCACCTGTGATGGTGGTGCACCCGCCGGTGGTCGCATCTCGCGCAGTCGGGCGACGATCGGGCCGTGCCCGCGCCAGTGCTCCGCGAGGGAGGGGTTCGCCGAGAGCAGCTCGGGCCACTGGACCGACCGGTGCTGGACGGCCCCGTCGATGGCGCGGTGGAGCTGGACCCCGTCCGTCCCGCCGACCCCGGTGACGGTCCACAGCTCGGGGTCGAAGGGGTGCTGCGGGAGCACCACCGTCGAGCCGAGGTCCACGCGCAGCGAGTCCGCTCCGCGGGCAAGCAATGCCTGCGTGGCAGGGGCTCGCTCCGCCGGGGTCCCGGCGGCTCGGTCGACCGCCTTCATCCGTGCGAGCTCGCTCCACGGGTCGAGGGGTCGGTCGCCGGGTTCGCCGAGCGTCGTGTAGGCCGCGTGCACGAGCCGGTCGTGGGCCGCGGCGTCGGATTCCACGAGCGACACGGTGTGGGGCGCCAGCGCACGACCCTCGGGCGCGATCGCCGCGCCGAGGTCGATCCTGCGACCTGTGCCGATGCCCTCCGTCACGTGGTTCCCCCCGGACCCGTGCGACTTCCCCTACCCGGTACGTCGGCCGTGGGGCGAGCCGGGTTGCAACGTGTGGGGGGAGGGGCCGTGCCGACGGATCTCCACGCCGTCCGGATCGTGCGGTATAGTGAGCGCAGGTCGCCCGGCAGAGGGACCACCGCCGCCACGTTGGCAGCGGGCACGCCGGCGGCCTTCCATCTCCACCGATTCCGGTGGATCCGCACCCGTCGCGCACCGCCTTCTGGTTCCGTGCGGCCGGGCCCAATTTTCCCAGCGGAGGTACCTGCACGCATGAACATGCTGCTCGAGTACGACGTCAACGACGAATTCGAAGCCGAAGAGGCGAAGATCCAGCTCGACAAGGCGCACCTGGCCGAGCTGTGGTCGGTGGCCGAGGAGAAGGACATCGAGGGCTATCGCTCGATGGCCAAGGAAGAGCTCGTCGAGACGATCTGGCACCGCCACCAGCGCCTCGTGGGCGCGCTCGAGCGTGAGGGCGTGCTCGACGTGCTGCCCGACGGCTTCGGGTTCCTGCGCGGCAAGAACTACAACTCGACGCCGCAGGACGTGTACGTCTCGCAGCAGCTGATCAAGCAGTTCCGGCTGCGGCGCGGCGACTGGATCCAGGGCGAGATCCGTGAGCAGAAGGCGACGGACAAGTTCCCGGCGCTGGCCAAGATCTACACGGTCAACTCGGCCAGCCCGACCGAGATGATGCACCGGGCCCGGTTCGAGAACCTCACGCCCCTGTTCGCCGACGAGCGCCTGCGGCTCGAGACGGAGAGCAACATCGGCCGCGTCGCCGGGCTCACCGCCCGCGTCATCGACCTGGTCGCGCCGATCGGCAAGGGCCAGCGCGGGATGATCGTGTCGCCGCCGAAGGCCGGCAAGACGATGGTGCTCAAGGCCATCGCCGACTCGATCGCCGAGAACAACCCCGAGACGCACATCATCTGCCTGCTGGTGGACGAGCGCCCCGAGGAAGTCACCGAGATGCAGCGCACCGTGAAGGGCGAGGTCGTGTACTCGACCTTCGACCAGCATGCGACCAACCACATCCAGGTCACCGAGCTCGTGCTCGACCGCTGCAAGCGCCTCGTGGAGCTGGGCACGGACGTCGTCGTCCTGCTCGACTCGATCACGCGCCTCGCCCGTGCCTACAACCTCGGCGCCCCGGCGAGCGGCAAGATCCTCTCCGGTGGTGTCGACGCAGGCGCGCTGTACCCGCCGAAGAAGTTCTTCGGGGCGGCGCGCAACATCGAGAACGGCGGCTCCCTGACCATCCTCGCCACCGCGCTGGTGGACACCGGCTCCACGATGGACCAGGTCATCTTCGAGGAGTTCAAGGGCACCGGCAACATGGAGCTGCGGCTCGACCGCAAGCTCGCGGACAAGCGCATCTTCCCGGCGATCAACATCGCTGGCGGCACCGGCACGCGCCGCGA
>JAOPYS010000471.1 GCA_025964465.1 Thermoleophilia bacterium | reverse complement strand
GACGGCGCGGCGACCAGCAGGGCGAGGGCGAGCAGGAGGGGCAGGATCAGCTTCACGCCCTACGATTCGGGCGCCTGCCACGACCGCTTGATGCGATCACAGCACGCTGGGGATATTGCAAATTGCTCCCTCGGGGGCGTGCTCAGCCGCCGAGGCCGACGATCCGGTCGTCGGGCGAGACGATCTCCGTGACGCGGATACCGAACTCCTCGTCGATGACGACGACCTCGCCGCGCGCGATGACGCGATCGTTGACCATGATGTCGAGGGGGTCGCCGGCCAGCTTGCCCAGCTCGATGATCGATCCGACGCTGAACTCCACGAGCTCGCGGATCGTGCGCTGCGTGCGGCCGAGCTCGACCGTGAGCGGCAGCGGGACGTTCATGAGCATGTCCAGGTCACCGCCACCGCGCTGCGCGATGGCCTGCGCCGACGTGGCTGCGACGGGCGCCTCGATCGGCACGACGTTGTCGCCGTTCGGCGCGGCGTGCAGGTTGGCGAGGCCGACCACGGGGCTGGCCGGCGTGGGCGGGGCCTCCTCCGCGTGGGCAACGGCAGCTGGGGGCGCGGCGACTGCGGGCGCGGCGGGCGCCGCGACCGACGCCAGCGCGTGCTGGTCGAGGTAGTGGGCGAGGTCCGGGTCGGCCTGCTGGACGATCGGGAAGGTGCCGAACCCGGCGATCTCCAGGGCGAGGGCGACGCGCGCGCCGGCAGGGTCCGCCGCGGGCAGCTCCTGCTCCATGCCCAGGTCGATCTCCCCCGCCTCCACGTGCTCGTCGAGCCCGGCGGCGATCGTCTCGACCGAGCGCTGGAGCATGTCGCTGAACGCCACGGTGAGGGCGTCGAGGTGCATCTCGGTGAGCACCGCACCGCGGTCGCCCTGGCCTCCGATGAGGATGTCGGAGAAGCCCGTCGCGTCCTCGTTGGTGACGAACCACGACAGTCGGCCGCCCTTGGAGAAGGTGAGGTCGAACCGCAGGATGGCGTTGGATGCCGGCAGCGGTGCCTCCACCACGGTCACGTCCCGCTCGAGTCGGGCGCGTGCAACGTCGGCTGCCCCGTGCAGGGCGGCGGCGAGCAGCTGGCTGGCCTTCGATGTGTCGGCAGTCATGGCGTGCGATCCGGTCTCGGGGTGTGGTGCGTGGTACCAGGCCTGTACGGACTGGTCGGTCTACTGAAGGGCGAGCTTGGTGAAGGTGACGTCGACGACGTGGTACGGCGGGCCCAGGTGCGTCGGGTCGCTGCCCTCGGCGCTGGACTTCAGCTCGGCGGCGTCGACCTCGGCGATCTCGTCGAAGCGACCGAGCAGCGCCGTCTTGAACGCCTTCTGGCCCGGGAGGGTGTGCAGCGTCGAGTAGCTCGTCGACGTCAGCTCCGTGATCACCGCGTCGCGGAACTTCGGGTACGTGGAAACCTTCAGCTCGCCGGGTGTCGGGCCAGCTCCGCCGCCGTGACCCTTCTCGCCCTCGAACGCGGCGAAGTGCGCGTCGTCCATCGGCTCGAGCTGGACCGCCACGTTCATGGAGACGAGGCGCTCGTCGTCCGTGTCCGAGAGGTTCACCACGAAGGGCTCCGACAGCGTGATCGGCTCGAGCATGTGCTTCTTGGTCGGGCCGGATGGCTTGTGCAGCACCGTCATGTACAGGACGGCACCCACCACGACGAGCGCGACGGCGATGAGGGGAAGCTTGGACTTGGTCATGGGAGGTGCTCCTGGCGGAGGGTTCGGCAGCGCGTGTTCGTGGCGTGAGCACCGGGCTCGGGTCGGACGGGGTGCAACGTGTGGGGGGACTCGGTCATGCGATGTCCCGTGCCTGGCTGGCGAGGTCGTCGGCGATGCCGACGTCGATCTTGAGCTCGTCCTTCGGGGAGAGCGGCGCGATCGGCGGCGGGTTGGGATGCTCCATGCGGTCGACCTTCTTGACCTGCTCGATCAGCTGGACCGCCTTGGGGCGCGGGTCGTCCGCGCCGGGCGCCAGCACCGTGATCTCGATGCGGCGGTTCTTGGGGACGTCGTCGAACGGGTGCGCGGGTACGACGAGCGGCTCGTGGTCCGCGAAGCCGCCCGTCTCCATGTTCGCCTCACGGAATCCCGCAGATGCGAACAGGTCGTACACCGCCTCGGCGCGGTCGTTGCTGAGGCGCATGTTGCCGCCGGGGAAGGGCTGACCGTCGGTGTGGCCACCGATGCGGATCCGGGCTCCAAACACGGAGAGTTCACGCTCGATCTGGATGAGGTCCTCCCGCACGCCAGGCTTCAGGGTCGACTGGCCGGAGGCGAAGAGCGCATCACCAGCAACGCGGAGCACGACGCTGCCATTGGCCGACTGTGAGATCTGCAGGTTCTTGTTCTTGCCGAGCTTCGTGTCCTTGATGACACCCTCGAGCTTCTGCTGCTCGTCGTGCATCTTGGATGCGCGCGCATTGGAGGCCTGGATCACCTTGGAGACCGTGGTCTTGTCGGGGATCTGGTTCGCCATCTCGGGGTCGAGCGCGCCGGAAGAGCCGTCGAGCACGCTGCCCGGCTCCTCCGTGACCTGGCCCTTGAACGTCTCCGACAGGGACCGCTTGACGTTCTCGAACTTCTTCGCGTCGATGGTGCTCATCGCGAAGAGCACGATGAACAGCGCCAGGAGCAGGGTGATCATGTCGGCATAGGTGAGCAGCCAGCGTTCATCGCCGCCTTCGTGCCCGCCTCCGCTGTCTCGCCTGCGACCCGACATGGTGTATCCCCTACGCGGCCAGGTCGAGGTCGATGTCCTCGGACCCAGCGCCCTGTGCGGCGCGGAACTTCGCGCGGTCGGTGGTGGTCAGGAACGAGACGAGCTTCTCCTCGACGATGCGCGGGTTGTCGCCCGACTGGATGGCGAGGATGCCCTCGATCATCAGCTCGCGGCCCGCGACCTCGTCGGTCGCACAGCCCTCGAGCTTGGTGCCGATCGGCAGGAAGATCAGGTTCGCCGAGCCCACGCCGTAGAGCGTGGCGATGAACGCCACCGCGATCGACGCGGCGAGCGACGACGGGTCGGCGATGTTGGAGAGCACGAGCACCAGGCCGACCACGGTGCCGATGATGCCGAGCGTCGGTGCGTAGCCGCCCATGAGCGCCCACACCTTGGCGCCCGCGTGGCGCTCCTCGTGGAGCGAGTCGATCTCGGTGCGCAGGATCTCCTTGACGAGCTCCGGGTCCGTGCCATCGACGACGAGCTGCACGCCCTTCCGCAGGAACTCGTCCTCCGTCTTGCGCAGGTCGTCCTCGAGCACGAGCAGCCCCTCGCGCCGAGCGCGCTCGGCGAAGGTGACGAGCGTGTTGATCGCGAAGGCGCGGTCCATCGACTGGTACGTCAGCGCCCGCATGAAGGAGCCGGGCATCTGCTTGAAGCGCTCGAGGCCGACGCTGCCCATGGTCGCGCCGAATGTGCCACCGAAGACGATGATCGCGGCGGACGGGCTGACGTAGCGTCCGGGAGACGAGCCCTCGATGAGCAGGCCGATGATCACGGCCCCGAAGGCCATGAGGATGCCGCCGATGACGCCGAAGTCGATCGAGCTCCCCGACCCGCCCTCGTCACCGTCCGAGCCTGCGCTCGTGATGGGTGTTGGTTCGTCCGCCATCAGGCAGCCTGCTCCTCGTCCTCGACGGTGACCAGTGTCCTGGCCCCTGCCGCATGGTCTCCCTGTGCGCCGACCGCGTGTGCGATGCGGGCGCGGAACTGCACGATCTCGTCGACGACCTCGCGCACGGTGTCCTGCACCACGTACCGGTGCTTGTTCACCAGCGTGATGGTGGTGTCGGGTCGGGCCTCGATCGTCTCGATGAGGTCCGCGTTCACGAGGAACGTCCCGTTGCCATGAAGTCGGTGGAGTTCGATCACGAATGGCGCATCGGCGCCCCCCGCACCTCGCTTGAGGCGCCAGCGCACGTTGGATCGAGTGCAATGCGCCCACCGGTTCGGGTCTCGAAACGACGACGGGCGCGCGTCCCGTGGGACACGCGCCTCGTCGTTGTCGCATCGCGCCGGCGCTGCCATCCTTGGCGGGCCCCGGAAGTTGGTTGACGGCACGGGTCGCTCCTGCGGCAGGTGGTGAGCCCACCGCCCAAAGCATCCCGAGTCCGGTCGGGCGTCAGTGCCCGGACCAGCGCGATGAATCTCCATCCACGGCGCGAACCTCGGCGCGACTAGCGCTTGAGGTTCACGAGCTCCTGGAGGATCTCGTCGCTCGTCGTGATGACGCGGCTGTTGGCCTGGAAGCCACGCTGCGCCTTGATCATCTCGGTGAACTCCGTCGCGAGGTCCACGTTCGACATCTCGAGGTAGCCCACCGCGAGCTGGCCGTTGCCGCCGGCACCAACGAAGTTGTCCAGAGGGGCGCCGGAGTTGACGCTCTCCTTCCAATCGTTGTTGCCGACCTGCGTCAGGCCGCCCGCGTTGGCGAAGCGAGAAACAGCGATCATCGCAACAACTTCACGCTGTCCCTGACGGGGATCGAGGGGCAACGTCGGATCGTTGAAGATGCCAGAGACCGAGCCATCCGCACCGATGATGATGTCCTTGTACTGGTTCGGCGGCAGGGTAATCTTGGCGAGCGGATCCGGCGTGGCACCGTTGGGCGTCGCAGTGAACGTGCCGGGAGACGTGGCCAGTGCCGGCGTCGTCAGGTCGTTGTCCAGCCAGCCGAGCACGAAATTGCCCGCGCTCGTCACGAGCGTGCCAGTGGCGTCGAAGGTGAAGTTGCCGGCCCGGGTGTAGGAGACGTCGGGCGTGCCCGCCGCGATCGCTGCCGCATCCGGAGCGACGTTGAAGAACCCGTCGCCCTGGAGCGCGAGGTCGGTCTGCACGCCGGTGGTCTGGAGGGCACCCTGCGTGAAGCGCTGGGCGATCGAGTCCACCGTCATGCCGAGGCCGACCTGGAGTTGTTGGTACCGCCGAGCACGGGGCTCGGGGCACCGGCGCCCTGGGTCGTCTGCGACAGCAGCGTCTTGAAGGCGACGTTGGACGCCTTGAAGCCGTACGTGTTGACGTTGGCGATGTTGTTTCCGACGACGTCGAGAATGGTCTGGTGATTTCGCAGACCGGAGATCGAGGGGTACATGGCTCGCAACATGGTGACTACTCCC
>JAOPYS010000381.1 GCA_025964465.1 Thermoleophilia bacterium | reverse complement strand
GGCGGGCAGTAGGCTGCCCCACCATGGAACTCAACAGCTTTCGTGACGTCGTCGAGCTGGTCGGCACCTGCATCGACGCCGCCGGCGTGGCGGTGACCGTGATCGGTATGGTCATCGCCACGCTGCTGTTCTGCGCGGCCCTCCGCACGACCCCCCGCGAGGACGCGTACCGCACGTACCGACAGGGGATCGGGCGCGCCATCCTCCTCGGGCTCGAGCTGCTCGTGGCGGCGGACATCATCAGGACGGTCGCGGTGTCGCCCACCTTCCGGAGCGCGGGCGTGCTCGCCATCATCGTGTTGATCCGGACGTTCCTGAGCGTGGCACTCGAGCTGGAGCTCACCGGACGCTGGCCGTGGCAGGGGCGCGACGGCGCGTCCTCGCGCGGCGCCGCGTCAACCGCCGGCGGCTGACACCGCCCCCGTCGCAGTTGTCCTCCCGGCCGCACGGCCGGCCCTTCCGTGGCCCTTTCCGACGTGACCGCTCGGCGGGGCCGGTCGACACCGTGGCATGAGCATCACTGCGACCGCCGCCACGCCCCCGCCTCCGACGCCCCAGCGCAACGGGCTGCCGCCCGCGCTGCCGACCGGCCAGGTCCCGATGCAGGCCGCACCCGGGAGCATCGCCAGCAGGTTCCCCGTCAAGGCGATCGTCGGGGGCCTCCTGGGCGCCGGCCTGGGCTTCCTGCTGCTCGGTCCGCTCGGCGCCTTGGCGCTCGGCGCGGTCGGCGCGTTCATCGGTGCGCGGATGTCAGCCAGCACGCCCCCGCGCAACTAGCCCCGTCCCATGCGCGAGGGGCCCGGCGATCTGCCGGGCCCCTCCGCTTTCACGCTCTGTTCGTCGTCCCCGAGGCTCAGGACATCGAGCCCCGGTTGCCGCGGCGACCGCGGCCACCGCGATGGGCGACCATGCCGGCGACGAGTGCGCCGATGCCGATCACGATCAGCAGGCCGAGACCCAGGCCGGTGAAGGGCAGGCGCCCGTTGTCGTCGGTGTCCGCAGCGCTCGCCTTCGGGGTGACGCCCGCGGTGCCCGAGCCGCCCGCGGCAGCGGCCACGGCATCGGTGTTGTCGGGGGCCGCGTCAGCGCCGGTCGCGGTGGTGTCGACGTTGACACCCTCGACCGCCGTCGGGTTCACGGTGCCGCCAGCGGTTGCCGCGGCGCCCGGGGTAGCCGCGTCCGGAGCTGCTGCACCCGGGGTGACCGCGCCGGCGGTCGGGGTGGCCGCCGCACCGGTCACGGGGACCGCCGGGGTGGCCGGGGTCGCACCGGGGGCCGGCGTGGTGCCGGGGGTCGGGGTCGTGCCGGTGGGCGGCGCGCCGGGACCGGTCGGCGGGGTGGTGGTGCCGGGCGTGCCGGGCGTGGCCGGAGCGGACGCGGTGGGGCAGCCGCCAGCCGGGGCCGGGATGATGTCGCCGTCGTGACCGTCGTGCCCGTTCAGCCCGTTCTCGCTGATCGTGATCTCCACGAACGGGTTGGTCGCAGAGCCCGTGGCGTGGCAGATCGTCACCTTGCCGTGCTCGTGGTCACCGGGCGCGCCGGGGCCCGTGGGCGGGGTCGTCGTGCCGGGAGCAGCCGGCGTCGATGCGGCGGGGCACCCAGCAGCCGGGGCCGGGATGATGTCGCCGTCGTGACCGTCGTGCCCGTTGAGCCCGTTCTCGCTGATCGTGATCTCCACGAACGGGTTGGTCGCAGAGCCCGTGGCGTGGCAGATCGTCACCTTGCCGTGCGGCGCGCCGTGGTCGCCCTGGCCCGGGGTCGCCGGGGTGCCGGGCGTCTCAGCTGCCGGAGCGGGGCAGCCGCCAGCGGGAGCCGGGATGATGTCGCCGTCGTGGCCGTCGTGGCCGTGCAGCCCGTTCTCGCTGATCGTGATCTCCACGAACGGGTTGGTCGCCGAGCCCGTGGCGTGGCAGAGCGTGACCTTGCCGGGGTGGTCCGCCGCAGGCGTGCTCGGGGCGTCGCCGGAGTCGGAGCAGTTCCGGACGAGGGGAACGTCGAGGCCGAGCATGGCCAGCATCCGCGACACGACCGACACGACCTCCGGGCAGTGGGACCCGCCGCCGTTGCCGTGATCGTCCGAGCTGCCCGGGGTCGAGTCACCGGGTGACGACGGGTGGCCGCCGGCCGGGGCATCCTTCACGGGCGCGGCGTGCGGCGCCTTCGGGTGCTTGACGTGGTGGCCGCCGCAGTTGCCGTTGTTGTCGTCCTCGCGGTCGTCGTCGTTGCCGCAGCCGTTGTTGCCGTCGCGGTCGTCCGAGATGCTGCCCGTGCCGCCCGGCTTGTCGACACCCCCGTTGGAGAGACCGTCCGGGTCGCTCGGCGAGTTGCCCTGCGTGGAGCCGTGCCCGTGCGAGCCGCCACCGCTCGGGGGGCTGGACGGGGCCGGGGCGGGCGCCGCCGAGCCGCCGTTGCCGTGCGAGCCGCCGCTACCGTGCGAACCACCGTTGCCGTGCGAACCACCGTTGCCGTGCGAGGCGCCCGCAGCGGGTGCGGGGGCCGGAGCCGGAGCGGGAGTTGCAGGTGCGGGAGCGGGGGCGGGGGCGTCGTCGTGGTGCCCGTTGCCGTTGCCGTTGCCGTGCTCCTCGCTCGGCGCAGCGGCGGGCGCGTCGTTGCCGTTGCCGTTGCCGTGACCGTTGCCTGCCTGGGCAGCCGGCGCGGCGAGCGCCATACTGATGCCGAGGGCGACGGTCAGGGTGGAGAAGGCGAAACCGCCTCGTCGAACTCGCGCACCACTCGCAGACATGGTTTTCTCCTGGGGAACGAAATACGGGGAGCGACGCAAGGACCGCACCGGCCCGTCCGTCGGAGCCAAGGTACCCCGTCGAATCGCCCATAACGTCGCGGTTCGCGCAGGTCCTGCACGCTCGCGCACATTTGCGGAGGAACGCCGACGCTTCTGGCCCATAGGTACCATCGAGGGAATGGCCGAGGAAGCAACCTTCGCCCAGAATCCGCAGGTCGCGGCCAGCGAGCAGGTCAGCCGTCGCGGGGCAGCCGCGCCTTGAACGCGGCTCCGTGCGGCTCGTGCGGCTCGTACCAGGCGTCGCCGCCCTGCGCCCGTGCGAGCTGCCGGACGATGGAGAGGCCGAGGCCCGTGCCTTCGGCGCTCGAGTGCCGCTCCACCTCGGCGCGGGCGAAGGTCTCGAACAGGTGCGGAACGAAGTCCTCCGGCACGCCGTCGCCGCGGTCGGACACGCAGATCTGCACCCACCCGTCGTCGTCGGTGACCGCCACCTCGATCGGCGCGCGTCCGTACTTGCGCGCGTTGGTGACGTAGTTGACCACCATCTGGTGGACGTGGCCCGCATCTGCGCGCGCGACCGCCGAGTCCGGGCATCGCAGCTGCACCTCGTCGCCCGCCCCCAGCTCGCGGACGACGTTCACCACCACCGACGCGACGTCGATCGGCTCGAGGTCGACCTGCAGCTTGCCGCTCTCGATGTTCGCCAGCTTGAGCAGGTCCTCGGTGAGGCGCCGCAGCCGCCGCGACTGCACCTCGATGATCTCGAGGAACTCACGCTTGCGCGCATCGTCGAGGTCGTCCCAGCGATCCAGCATGGTCGTGGCGAACCCGTCGATCGCCGTGATCGGCGTGCGCAGCTCGTGACTCGCCATCGCCAGGAACCGGCTGTTGACCTGGTTGAGGCGGATCAGTTCGTCCGCCTGCTGCTCCAGCTCGGCGTTGGCGAGCTGGAGCTCGTTCGCGCGCGCCAGGATGTCCGCCTCCATGCGCGACGTCGCGACGCGGAGGGTGTCGGCGATCTCCTGCTGGGCCGTGGCCTCCAGCTGCGCCTGCACGAAGCTGGTGACGTCCTCGACGCGGTGGATGATGAGCGCCACCGATCCGTCCGCCGCGAGCACGGGTGCGTTGACCGGGCTCCAGTAGCGCTCCTCGAAGCCGCCCCCGTCCGCCTCCGGTCGCGGGATGTCGTACTTCTGGACGGCCATCGTGTCGGGCGCCCGGTGCCTGAGGACCCGCTCGAGCGAGGCGCGCAGGTTGGAGACGCCCGTCGCCTCGGGGTCGTCGGGGTTGTCGGGGAAGACCTCGAACAGGTTGCGCCCGACGATGTCCTCGCGGCGCGTCATGGTCGCCTCGAGGCGGCGGTTGCTGGCGCCGGCGATCGTGAAGTCGGGCGTCAGCAGCAGGTAGATGCCGGGCGTCGACTCGAACACCGTGCGGAAGTCGATGTCCAGGCCGTCGAGGTCCATGCGTCGCAGGTCGTCTACCCGATGCCGATCAAGTTGATCGACGAGCGGTCCATGGAGAAGGAGACGAGCGCGCTCGTCGACTCGCAGCGCACGTCCGCGTTGACCGGACCCGCCGGGATGCTGCCGATGCTGGCCACGATCGGGATGGCGAGCGCGCCGGCGTTGGACACCCGGAACGTGGAGCCGATGCCGACGATGGTCCCGCCCACCGTGACGTAGCACCGACCGTCCGGGGTGGCCCCGCCTGCGCTGGAGACCGTGACCTCCGCCGTGATGCTGAGCGCTGACACGGCGGGAAGCGTGGTGCTTGCCGTCGCGCCCGTCTGCGGCGCCGCTGAGGTGACGGTCTGCGGGAGCGTGTTGGTGCCCCACGCAACGGCGTTGCGGCCGGAGGGGCCCGTGTCCCCCGTGGCGCCACGCGGCCCGACCGCACCGGCAGGCCCCCTCGCGCCCGCCGCGCCCGGTGCGCCCTTGGCGCCGTGCAGCACGGCGCGAGCCGCGGCGGAAAGGTCGACCACGCCGAGCGAGCCGTCGCGCACGTCGCGTCCCTGCACGCCCAGGCGACCGTCGGCGATGTCAGTGGTCGTCACCGTACCGTCCTTGATGCCCGCGCCGGTGATCTGCGCCGCGGCCC
>JAOPYS010000322.1 GCA_025964465.1 Thermoleophilia bacterium | reverse complement strand
GACGACGGCGGCCGCCACCTCGCGCGCGTGCGTGGCGTGCAGGTAGTGGCCGGCCCCGGTGATCGCGACCACCCGCGACTCGTCGAACCAGTCGGCGGAGAGGTCGCCCGAGCCGCCGAACTCCGGCTCGCCGTGGATGATCGTGACGGGGCAGGTGACGCGGTCGGCGAACCGCGTCCACTCCGGATCGAGCTCGTCGGCCACGCCGAGCGCCATCCGCTGCCAGGTCTGGATGGTCCACGCCTGCAGGGCAGGGCTGGCGTCGGGGTACAGCTCGTGCACGGTGGCCTCGAGCGTGCCGGCGCGGCGCGCCTCGATCATCTCGCCCGTGCGCGAGCCCGCCCGCCCGGGGTCGAGGTCGACGACGGGGTCGAGCAGCACCAGCGACGTCACCAGCTCGGGGTGACGTGCGGCGACGGCGACGCTCGTCGCCGCCCCGTAGGAGTGCCCCACCAGGTGCACGGGCGCGGCGTCGGCGACCTGCGACTCGATCCACGCCGCCCCGTCGTCGAGGGCGTAGCCGTGCGCCGGGTGCGGCGCGTCGCCATGGCCGAGCAGGTCGAGCGCGGCCACGTCCCACTCCGCCGGCAGCAGGCGCGCGAACCGCTGAAAGGCGCGCCGGTCGGCGCCGAGGCCGTGGAGGAGCCGGACGGTGGTCATGCGCACACCCTCCCACGTTTTCCCGACGCCGCGCCGGGGAGGCGGGGGACATGGATGCCGACCGCTCACTCTGGACCGCCCGTGATTCCGCCCGACCCGCGTACCCGCCGCTCGCGGGTGAGCTGGAGGTCGACGTCGCCGTCGTCGGCGGCGGCATCGTCGGGGCGACGGCGGCGCTGCTGCTCGCCAACGAGGGGCGCTCGGTGGCCCTGCTGGAGGCGCGCCGCCTCGGCGGCGGCATCACCGGCAACTCGACCGCCAAGATGACCTACCTGCACGGCGGCTGGGTCGCGGACCTCGTCGACCAGGTCGGGAGCGAATCGGCCCACGCCATCGTCCACGGAGAGCGTGCCGCGCTCGACCTCGTGCGCCACTGGGTCGCCGAGCTCGGGATCGACGATGCCGCCCGCGCGGCCACGAACTGGCTCTACGGCTCCACCGCCAAGGGACGCGAACGGCTCGAGCGCGAGCACGAGGCCTGCGTCGCGCTGAAGGTCCCGACCCGTTGGGCCGAGGACGGCGAGGTCCCGTTCGGGGAGTTCGCCCTCGGCCTGGACGACCAGCTCAACATCGAGCCCGCGGTCATCGTCGCTGCCTTCGCCGCGCACGCGGCGATGCTCGGCGCGCACGTGCACGAGGGCACGCGGGTGACGGAGGTCTCGCAGGACGACGACACGACGACGCTGACATCGGCGGACGGCGCCACCGTCCGCGCCGCGCACGTCGTGATCGCGACGCACGTCCCCATCCTCGACCGCTCGACCGTGTTCGCTGCGGCCGACTACCACCGCAGCCACGTCGTGGCGCTCGAACACCCCGATGCGCTGACGTTCGCGCCCGACATGTACACGGGCGTCGACCCCGGCACGTTGTCGGTGCGCGCTGCCGTGGACGAGGACGGCACGCAGCTGCTCGTCGTCGCCGGGGACGGCCACTCCCTCCACGACCGCGAGGACGGATCGCACGTCGAGGAGCTCGAGGCGAAGGCCCGCGACCTGACCGGGGGTGGTGCGCGGCGCCGTGCATGGCTCGCCCACGACATCTTCCCCACCGACGGGCACCCCTTCGTCGGACCCATCCACGGTCGCGACGACACATACATCGCGACGGGCTACGGCGGGTGGGGCCTGTCCGGCGGCGTGGCCGGCGCGATGGCCATCGCGGGCATGATCCTGCGCGGCCACTCCGCGTGGCAGCCGCCCCAGTCGGCACGCCGGCTCGGTCCCTACCTGTCGATCAAGGCCGCAAAGGAAGGGCTGATCACCGCGAAGTCGGTCATCGTCGACCGACTCAACGCCCAGGGCGGTGACGTCATCGACGAGCTCGCGCCGGGCCAGGGCGTGATCGCGCGCGTGCACGGACGGACCGTCGCGGCGAGTCGCGACGATGCAGGCACGCTGCGCGTGGTCGACGCGACGTGCACGCACATGGGGTGCATCGTGGAGCACGACGACGAGCGGGCCTGCTGGCAGTGCCCGTGCCACGGCTCACGCTTCGCGCTCGACGGCGAGGTGCTCCACGGCCCTGCCACCAAGCCGCTCGCCCCTGTGGACGCCGCCGACCTGGCCTGACGACCTCGACCGGGGTCAGCCGCCCTGCGCGAGGTTGCGCAGCACGTACTGCAGGATCCCGCCATGGCGGTAGTAGGAGACTTCCTTCGGCGTGTCGACGCGGACGAAGGCGCGGAACTGGCGGCGCATGCCGTCCTCGCCCTTCGCCGTCACCGTGATGGTGCGGTCGCCCGCGAGCCCGGAGACCTCCGCCGCGTGGGTGAACAGCTCGCCCACGCCGGAGATGTCGAACGTCTCGTAGCCCGTGAGGCCGATCGACTTCGCGCTGTCGCCGTCGAGGAATTGTAGCGGCAGGATGCCCATGCCCACGAGGTTGGAGCGGTGGATGCGCTCGTAGCTCTCGGCGATCACCGCACGCACCCCGAGCAGGTTCGGCCCCTTGGCCGCCCAGTCGCGGCTCGAGCCGGAACCGTACTCCTTGCCCGCGAGCACGATGAGCGGGGTGCCGGCGGCGATGTACTTCTCGCTCGCCTCGAAGATGCTCGTCTCCACGTGGCCGGGCATGAGCTGCGTCACGCCACCGCTCGTGCCGGGCGCCAGCTCGTTGCGCAGCCGCACGTTGGCGAATGTGCCGCGCACCATCAGCTCGTGGTTGCCGCGGCGTGACCCGTAGCTGTTGAACGCCCGCTGCTCCACGCCGCGCTCGAGCAGGTAGCGCCCGGCCGGCGTGTCGGGGCGGAAGAGCCCGGCCGGCGAGATGTGGTCCGTCGTGACCGAGTCGCCGACCATCACGAGGCAGCGTGCCGCGCGGATGTCGACGGGCTCGGACGGCTTGGGCGCGAGGCCCTCGAAGTAGCTGGGCCGGCGGATGTAGGTCGACTTGGCATCCCACGCGAAGCGGTCGCCCGCGGGGGTCGGCAGTGCGCGCCAGCGCTCGTCGCCCTCGTAGACCTCGGCGTAGGAGCTCGAGAACATCGAACCCTGCACGCACTCGCCGACCGTCTCGGCGATCTCCTCGTGCGTCGGCCAGATGTCGCGCATGTAGACGTCGGCGCCGTCGCTGCCCGTGCCGATCGGGTCTTCCCACGGGTCCCAGTCCATGTGGCCCGCGATGGCGTAGGCGACCACGAGCGGCGGCGACGCGAGGAAGTTCATCTTCACGTCGTTGTTGATGCGCCCCTCGAAGTTGCGGTTGCCCGAGAGCACGCTCGCGACGACGAGGTCGTCCTCCTGCA